>RKSH01000212.1 GCA_007570945.1 Gammaproteobacteria bacterium
CACCATTTCCGCCTCTGCAACCACCATTTCCGCCCCTGCCATCACCGCCTCCGCCCCTCGCACCGTCATTTTTGCAGTCCAGACCGTCATTTCCACCCCCGCACCACCACTTCCACGCCCCAAAAATAGCTTTCATTTTGCAGTTGACACTCATGAACGGGGCGGGTATGTTTCGCCTCACTATCAAGATTGCACGCCGCTCCGGCCCTGCCGGGTGGCTCGCAAAATACAATACCCGGCAAACGGCAGGACTAATTACCCTGCTTCGGGAAATACGCGGGAAAGTCACTGCGTGTGTCTCTATGTAACCGCCCGGCGTTACGGCGCCGGTTACTTCAACGACACAACGGAGACATCCAATGAAAACCCTCCTTTTGCCGATATTTTTTGCCGCGCTGGTGATGGCCTCGTCGGCGTGGGCGCAAACCACGCAGACCGAAATTCAGGCCGATTTGCTGCAGACGCAAATCATCGCCGAATTGAAGGCGAAGAATTACGCCAAAGCCGACGCGTTGTTCCGGCAGTACGACGCCTTGGGCGTGGACATGCCGCCGCCGTTGCAACTGCAGCGGGCGCTCACCCACTTCCACCTGAAGAAGTATTGGGAGGCCGAAAAGCTACTGCTAGTCTATCTCCAGCGCGCCCAGCGCGGCTCGGACGAGTACCGCCAGGCGCTTAGCATGTTGGCGGAGGTAAAGCCGCTGGCGGCGCCCGCAAGAGCGGAGGCCGCCCGAGCCGCGGTAATCAAACGAGAGCAGGAAGCCAAAGCTAGAGCACGGGAGGCGACTAGAAGTTTGTTCCGGGCGGTATACGAACTTGATTTCGAACGGGCCGAAGCGGCACTTCGTGCTGGCGCGGATGTGAATGCCAAAAGAGGTAAATATGGCATAACGCCGTTGCACAGCGCAGCGGGATGCACTTGGGACCGGGACGAATGCTACCACCTCGCCTCTCTGCTGCTCTCCCATGGCGCGCATGTAAATGCCAAAGATAAAGATGGCGAGACGCCGTTGTTCTTTGCGGTGTATTTCTCAGATTGGGGGAAAAACGACACCTCAATGGTCGAACTGCTGCTTCGTGCCGGCGCGGACGCGAATGTCAAAAATAATAATGGCGTGACGATTCTTGAGCAGGCGAAAGGGAGACCGAGAGCCGTGAAAAAACTGCTGCGCGAGTATGGCGCCACCAAATAACGCCGTTCACCAGCGAGGAACCACGCCATGAAAATCCCCACCGTCCTGATGGCCGCTTTGGCCATGCTGCTGAGCGCCGCCGCCGGCGCGCAAAGCGCTTTTGACAGTATCGACCTCAGCCGCCAGCCGGAAGAGAAGGCCGCGCCCGCGCAAGCCATCACCGGCGGCGAGTTGATGGACGAAATGTATCAATGGAACGCCGCCGAAAAGCGGCGCAAGGCGCGCGAACAAGCGGAGCGGGAGGCCCTGGCCCGCGCCGAGGCGGAGCGCGAGGCTTGGGAAGAAGCCGAGCGCCAGGCGGAAGAGGCCGAGCGCCAGGCGCGGGCAAGACGCCAGCAGCAGGAAAACATCGACAATGCATTCGAGGCCTTGCGATTGGGCTTGGAGCTGTATGGGACTTACCAACAGAGCAAATGAAAAAGGCGGTCGAGAATTAAACGCCCGCTTCCCCGCCGCCGGCCTGCCGGCGGCGGGGAGAAATCCTCACTATCTTTCAACCCCAACCTACGCTAAGAGGTAACATCTATGAAATTGCTAAAATATTTTCTGAAATACATGCCGGATATTGCATGGTCTAATCTTATGACGGGCATCATTGCTCTCGTCTCCATTGGATTCGGCATTGTAGTCGGCCATTTTCTGTGCCCTCAGGGCTTTTTGCCCTTTTTGCCGTCCATCAGCTAACCCGCCTCCCCGCCGCCGGCCCCCACCGGCGGCGTTTTTTTACCCCGCCGCCCGGCCTCAACACCGCCAAGCGCCGCAGCGGCAAATCGCAGTTCCAAGCAGCGCGCCTCACAGCAAAACCCGCAACGGCGAAACCGCCAGCACCCGGCGGCTTGCCGCCAGGCCGAGCAGGGTGACCACCGCCATGCCGAGCAATGGCCCGGCCAGCCACAGCCACGGGTAGGCGCGGTAGTCCAAGTCAAAGACGCGCACTTGCAGGACGGCGCCGGCGGCTTCGGCGCCGATGGCGGCGATGGCGCCGGCCAGCAGACCGAGCAGTGCAAACTCCACCGCCAGCGCGCCCAACAACAGGCGGCGGCTTGCGCCGAGGGCGCGCAACAGGGCGGTCTGGCGGCGGCGGGCAGCCATGGAATAGCGGATGCCGGCGACCAAAACCAGGGCTCCGGCGGCGGCCACCAGGGCCAGCATCAACTCCACGGCCAGGCTGGCGCGGTCTAATATCACCCGCACCCGGCTGAGCAGGCGCTCCACCTCCAGCACCGACACCGTCGGGAAGTCGCGCATCAGCGGTACCAACTCGCCGCCGCGCGCGGTCGGCAGATGGAACGAGGTCATGAACACATGCGGCGCGGCGCGCAATGCATCCGGCGCGAACACGAAGGTGAAGCCGGGGGCGATGCGTTGCCAGTTGACTTTGCGCAGCGACTGCACGGCGGCGGCGACGGCGGCGCCGGCCAGGTCAAAGTGCAGGGTGTCGCCGATGCGCACATCATGGTCGTCGGCGAACTCCTCGTCCACCGACACGCCGACATCGCCCGGCGCAAACCACCGGCCGGCGGTCAACTCATCATCGCCGGGCGGCGCGGCGGCGTCCGACCACGACAGCATGAAGCTCCACCTCGGCAGCGGCTCGGCCTGGGTACGGCGGCCGGCGGTCTTGTCATGGCCCGCCAGCCGCCCGCGCGCCACCGGCCGCATCTCGCTGCGCGCCAGGCCCAGTCCGTCCAGCCGCGCGGTTAATGCATCGCGTTCATCGGGGCTGATGTTGACCAGAAAGTGGTTGTGCGAATCGGGCGGCAATTGCGTCTGCCACTGCGCCACCAGCCCGTTGCGCACCACCGCCAGCAGCAGCACCAACATGATGGCGGCGCCGAACACCAGCGCATGCACGCTGTTCAAAAGCCGGTCGCGGCGCAAACTGGCCAGCGCCAGCCGCAGGCGGCCGTTGCCGGCGGCGAAACGAAAGCCCAGCGCGACAAAAGCGCCGCCGCCGATGACGCCGGCCACACCGCCGCCGATGCCCACCAGACTCAGCGCAATCACCGCATCGCCCGCTGACCACCACACTAAAGCGGCGGCGCCAACCGCGCCCAACAAAGGCTCAAGCCACGGCCGCCGCCCGGCCGGCGGAAAATCCCGGCGCAACACGCGCAACGGCGAGGCGCGCTCCAGCCGCCACAGCGGCGGCCAGGCGAAAATGAAAAAGCCCAGCAGCGCGGTGGCCGCCCCGGCGATGAACGGGCGCGCCCCGGGCGCCGGCAATGTGAACCGAATGTTGTCGGCGAACAGCGCCACCACCGCTTCCTGCACTCCCCAGCCGGCGCCCCAGCCAGTGACAATGGCGGCGGCCACTAACACGGCGAAGCCGGCCAGATACAAAATGCGGATGCGGCGGATGCCGGCGCCGAGGGTTTTGAGAATGGCCACCTGGTCATAATGTGCGGCGGTGTAGTGGCGCGCGGCGACGGCAATGGCCAGGCCGGCGAGCAGAACCGCGAGCGAGCCGGCCAGCAGCAGGAATCTTTCCACCCGCGCCAGCGCCTCGCCGACGGTGGACTGCATGTTGCCGACCTCGTCCAGCCGCTGGCCGGCGCCCAGCTGCGGCGTGAGCATGGCGCGCCAGCGGCGGCGGGCCTCGGCGTCGCCGGCGACCAGGTATGACCAGCGCAGGCGTGAGCCGGGTTTCAGGACGCCGGTGCGCTCGGCGTCGGCGATGCGGATTAGCGCGCGCGGCGACAGCAATTCCATGCCGCCGCCGGGGTCGGGCTCGGCGGTGAGCACTTTGGTGACGGTGAAGGCGGCGTCGCCAATTTCGACGGTGTCGCCGATGCCCACGCCGAGCAGCGCGAACAACCGTGAGTCCAGCCAGGTTTCGCCGGGCGCCGGCAGGGAGTCGGTCACGGCGCCCTCGGTGAACGGCGTGTCGCTGGTGGCGAGGGCGCCGCGCAACGGGTAACCGTCGCCGGCCGCCTTGACCGAACTGAGGGCGAGGTTGTCGTTGGCGAACAGCATGGAGGAAAAGCGCAGGGTGCGGCTGGTGGCGAGGCCCAGGCCGGCGGCGGCGGTCATCCACTCCTCGGGAACGGCGGCGGCGCTGCGCAGGCGCATGTCGGCGCCCAACAGCACCGAGGATTCGGAGGTCAGCGCGGCGGCGAATCTGGCGACGCCGATGCTGATGCCGGTGACGGTGGCGGTGGCGACGACCATGGACAGGAACAGCACCAGCAGGCGGCCGCTGCGCAGGTCGCGCCAGAACAGTCGGGCGGTGAGGTTCATGACTGCAGCCGGCCGCCGGCCAGGGCGATGCCGCGGTCGCATCTTGCGGCCAGGGCGGCGTCGTGGGTGACCAAAATCAAGGTCGCGCCCTCGCCGGCGTTGAGTTGAAACAGGAGCTCGGCGACGCGCCCGGCGCTGGCGCGGTCGAGGTTGCCGGTGGGCTCGTCGGCGAATAAAATTTGCGGGCGCGAGGCGAAAGCGCGGGCGATGGCGACGCGCTGCTGCTCGCCGCCGGAGAGTTGGCGCGGGTGGTGCGACAGGCGCGGGGTGAGGCCCACTTTGTCAAGGTAGTCGGCGGCCTGTTTGCGCGGGTCGGCGGTTAGGCCCTCGCCATCGGCGGCGGCGAGTTCCAGCGGCAGCATGACATTTTCCAGCGCACTTAAGCCGGGCAGCAACTGGAAAGTTTGGAACACAAACCCCACATAACGCGCGCGCACCAAAGCGCGGGCCTCTTCATCCAGTTGGTGGAGCGGCCGGCCGGCCAGGAAAACCTCACCCTCGGTGGGCGCGTCCAGGCCGGCGAGCAGACCGAGCAGGGTTGACTTGCCGGAGCCGGAAACGCCGGTAATGGCCAAACTTGCGCCGGCCTCCACGGTGATGGAGATTTGGCTGAGAATATCCAGCCGGCCTTCGGCGGTGTGCACACTTTTACCGAGTCCGCTGCAACTGAGGATTTGCGCCATGCGTTTTTATCAACCGCGTTGTTTGTTACTGCCGCTGTTGCTGTTTGCACTGTCGGCCGCGCCGGCGGCGGCGAAGACCGTGTTGGTGCTCGGCGACAGCCTGAGCGCCGCGTACCGCATGGAGCGCGATAGCGGCTGGGTGGCGCTGCTGGGAAAACGGCTGGCCGGCGCCGGTGAAGACCACGCCGTCATCAACGCCAGCCTCACCGGTGACACCAGCGGCGGCGGCCTGCGTCGCCTGCCGGCGCTGCTCCAGCGCCACCGCCCGGACATCGTGGTGGTGGAGTTGGGCGGCAACGACGGCCTGCGCGGTTTTCCGCCGCGACGCATCCGCGCCAATCTCGGCGCCATCCTCAGCGCCGCGCAACAGGCCGGCGCCGCGACGTTGCTGGTCGGCGTTTCGCTGACGCCGAATTACGGCCGCCGCTATACCGAGGCATTCGGGAAAATTTTCCGCGACCTGGCGCAACAATACCAAACGCCCCTCGCCGCCTTCAACATAAAGGACGCGCTGGCGCCGGGAATGATGCAGGAAGACGGCATCCACCCGACCGCCAAGGCGCAGCCGTTGCTGATGGAAATTGTGTGGGCCGAGCTGAAAAAGATGCTGTGAGCGTCACCGCGTGCCGTAAATCCGGTCACCGGCATCGCCCAGGCCGGGGACGATGTAACCGTGGTCATTAAGCCGTTGGTCAACCGCGGCGGCGAAAAGTTCCACATCGGGGTGCGCCTCATTGAGCGCGCGCACGCCCTCCGGCGCGGCCAGCAGGCAGACAAACTTGATGCGCCGCGCGCCGTCTTTCTTCAGCCGCGCAACGGCAGCGACCGCCGAGTTGGCGGTGGCCAGCATCGGGTCCACCACAATCAGCAGCCGCGCGCCGGGGTCTTTCGGCATCTTGTAATAATATTCCACCGCCTGCAGAGTTTCGGGGTCGCGGAACAAGCCGATGTGGCCCACCCGCGCCGAGGGAATTAAATCCAGCATGCCGTCCAGCAGACCGTTGCCGGCGCGCAGAATGGAAACGAAGCACAGTTTCTTCCCCGACAGCATGGGCGCCCGCATGGCCGCCAGCGGCGTTTCAATGTCACACAGCGCCAGCGGCAAATCGCGCGTCACCTCGTAGCACAGCAGCAGTGAAATCTCCCGCAGCAGCCGCCGGAACTCGCTGCAATTTTCCCCCCGCCGGCGCATCATACTTAGCTTGTGCTGCACCAGCGGATGGCGCACCAGGGTGATGGTGAGATTTTGCTTTTTGATTTGGGCGGGGGTGAGCATGGACGCGGGCCGGCGGTTGACCGCGGGCATTGGCGGGGGTAAGTATACTGTGAACCGCGGCGCTTGTCCGCTTGTGCGGTGTTCGCGGGCAAAATATTTTAAACCTGACCGGGGGAGGCGGACTGATGTGCCAGATTATTTCCAACCAGCATAAAGAGGACTACACATCCACCACGCGCGCGGTGCGCATCATGGGCCACGCCACCAGCGTGCGGCTGGAAAATTATTTCTGGCGCATTCTGGATGCGGTGGCGGTGACCGAGGGGGTGAAAACGCCGCAACTGCTGAACCGCCTGTACGAGGAGGCCTGCGAGGCCAACACCGCGGAGGTGATGAATTTTTCCTCGCTGCTGCGGGTTGGATGCCTCAAGTATTGCAAGCACAACGTCCAGTTGCGATTTTGACCGGCAAAAAAAAACGGCGCCCGCACAAGGGGCGCCGTTTTGCAGTCCGATGGACGGCGGGGGTCAGATGTTCCCTTTCGCCATCTGCTCGGCGCGCCGAAGCCGTCTTTTTCATTCGCATGCAGGGTGATGCGGTTGTTCTCCTGCGGCATGTCCTCGCCGACAATCCACATGCCGGCCATGTTCGGGTAGTTGTCCATCATCCCGGTGAAGTCCGGCCCCCACGCGCCGGGGTTGAGGAACGCCGCCATAAAAGGCAGGCCAAGGGACAGCGTCTCCAGTTCAAAGCCGCCGGCAAAGCCGCGCGAAGTGTCATGGCGCGCCTCATCCATGCAAATCCCGGCCATGGTGGTGCCGCGGTACATGTGCACCGGGTTGTCAAAGATGGCGTAGACCGAGCCGGTGGTGTGACGCATGTAGTTGCGCCCGACCTGGCCGGAGGAGTTGGCCAGCCCGTCGGGAAACATGGCGCTGGCCGAATGGAGCAGCAGGCGCGGGCTTTCAATGGAGTTGCCGGCAACGCAAACCGCCCGCGCCTGTTGACGCTGCTGGGCGCCGTCGCGGTCGTGGTACACAACGCCGTCCACTTTGCCGGCCTTGTCATGGGTGATTTGCACCACGGTGGACTGCGGCCGTAATTCAAAGTGGTCGGTCTGCGCGGCCTTTGGCATGTCCACGTAAAGCGTGGACCACTTGGCGCCCATGCGGCAGCCCTGGAAGCAAAACCCGAGTTGCCGGCAGGCGCCGCGCCCGTCGCGCGGCTGCGAGTTAATCGCCATGCGGCCGGTGTGCACCTGTTTGTAGCCCAGGCGCTTTGCCCCGGCCTCAAACACTTTAAAGTTGTTGCTGGCCGGCAACCCGGGGATGTTGTTGGTGCGGGTGATGCCCATCTTGTCCTCGGCGCTGGCGTAGTATTTTCTCATCTCGCCCGGGCGGATCGGCCAATCCAGCAGATTGGCGCCGTCGATGGCGCCGTAATTGCTGCGCGCTTTCCACTCGTGCTTCTGAAAGCGCAGGCTGGCCCCGGCCCAGTGCAGGGTGGTGCCGCCGACCGTCTTGCAGATCCACGCCGGCAGATTGGGAAAATCCCTGGCCACCCTCCAGTTGCCGGAGGTGGTGCGTTTGTCAAGCCACGCGGTGCGGGAAAACATTTCCCACTCGTCGTTGACAAAATCGGTTTTCCAGTCAAGGTGGCCGCCCGCCTCGAGGCAGACAACATCCACGCCTTTTTGGGCCAGTTCATTGGCCACGGTGCCGCCGCCGGCACCGGAGCCGATGACAACGACAACGTCTTTATCTGAGTGGCGATATTTTTTCATTGTTCTGCACCTCCGGGCGCGTTACACGTCGTTCAGCCAGAAGATATCGTCAAGCCCGCGGTTGAGATATCCGCCCTGGGAAAAGGAAGGCCCCGGATAACCGAAGTATTTCCAGATGCCGGGAATGTTGTAGAGGCCCACAATCGCGTGGCCGCGCACGCTGCCGAAGAACTCCGACTGGTGCACCCGTTGCAGGGCCAGCAACCGGCTGTCCTCGTCCAACTCAACGAACGGCCGGGAATACACCGCATCCAACCGGGCGATTCCGCGCTCAAGCAATTCCGCCAGCGCGGAATCATCGGCCGCCTTGTCCACCAGCCCTTGGGCGCAAGCCAGGTAATACTTCTGCGGGACATGGCGGTGGGGAAACAGTGCGCGGCTCACCGCCGCCAGCGTTTCCACCCGCGAATCATCCTGCGCCCAGGCAAAATTCGGAACAACGGTGTAGGCCGTGGTGCCGGTCAGCAACAGCCCGGTTTTGCGGATGAACGCCCGGCGGGATTGGTTTTCCAGAATGCTCATGTGATTCCTCCGGTGGGTTGGTTGTTACAGGTAACGGCCATGCCGCTGCAGAACCTCAATCTTGTATCCGTCCGGATCCTGAATGAAGAAGAACCGCGCCAGCAGGGCGCCGTCGCGAAAAAATTCCTTGATGTCGGCGGGGCCGACGCCGGCTTCCCGCATGCGCCGATGCTCAGCGTCAAGGTCATCGGTGGAACATGCCAAGTGGCCGTAGCCCTCGCCGAGGTCGTAGTCCTGTTCCTGGTTTTTGTTCCAGGTGAGCTCCAACTCAAAATCGCTCTCTGCGCCGCGCAGGTAAACCAGCGTGAAATCGTCAAAATCCAGACGCTCGGCGACCTCCAGCCCCAACGCCTTGCGGTAGAACTCAAGCGACTTGTCCAGATGGCGCACGCGCACCATGGAATGAATCATTTTCACTGAATTGCCCTCCTGTGAGAAAACTATTCGCTGAATCCGGCGGGCGGGTAGTATTCCTGTATTTTTTTAGATTCACGATAAGCCGGGCAGGGAACACATGCACAACCCGCCGGTATTTCCTGAAAAATCGCCATATTTTCCGAGCGTGCGCTTATGTGGGTGCCGTGCTGTGACCTGTTTCAACGCATCGGGCCTCAGGCGGCGGCGCGCTTCCCGCTTTTCCTCTCTCCAAACTCAAACCCGAGGCTGCCCGCGTCGTCCAGGGTCAGGTGGGCGGAGAATTTGCGTTTGGTTCGTTTGGAGATGAAGTTTTGCAGCAGTTCGGTTTTGCGCTTGGCGAGCAACTGGCGGGCTTCATGGATTTCCAGGTCGCGGCGCAGGATTTGGCGGGCCAGGGTGAAGTCGCACAGCGGCTGGTCGCCGGTGGCGCGGGCGCAGGTGAATTTTCTCGGCGTTGCGTGCACCAAAGCGTTGCACTTGGGGCAGCGGCCGATGGTTTCGCATTCGGACAGGTCCACGTCGCCGCCGGCATCATCGGCGAAATCAAACACCACGGTGAAATCATCCTTCAGCACCAGCCCGGCGCTGAACTCGCGGCCCAGGCGGCTGCGGAAACCGTCCAGCGGGCCGGTTTCTTTGTCGCGCAGCAGTTGCGACATTTCCTGCGGCGCCAATTCGCGGCCGGCCACCGACTTCCACTGGGAAAAATCGCAGGCCGCATTGTCGCAGGCAAACTTGCGGTAGTTCTCGCGCACCGTGCCGCCGCACTTCGGGCACGGCGCCTCCAGCACCGCGTATTCGCCGGCGATGTTGTCCACATCGCACTCCCGGGCCGCGTCCACGATGCGCTCTGTCATGCCGCGGATGTGTTCCATGAATTGCCGCGGCGCAAATTCGTCGCTTTCAATTTGCTTCAGTTTTTTCTCCCACTCGCCGGTTAACTCCGGCGCCGTCAACTCGTCAATCTTAAGCGCGTGCAGCAGGCGCAACAGCGACGTCGCTTTCGGCGTGGGCACCAACTCGCGCATGTCGCGCAGCACGTAACGGTTGCGAATCAAGTCCTCAATAATCGCCGCGCGGGTGGCCGGGGTGCCGAGCCCGCGGCCGGACATGGCCTCGCGCAACTCTTCATCCTCCACAAATTTGCCGGCGCCCTCCATCGCCGACAGCAGCGTCGCCTCGCTGTAGCGCGGCGGCGGGCGGGTGGTTTTTGCCTCCGCCTCCACTTCGCGCACCGCCGCGCGCTCGCCGTCGGCCACCGCCGGCAGGGTCTCGCCGCCCTCTTTGCGCCCGGCCACTCGCAGCCAGCCCGGCGCCACCAAAATTCGCCCCTTGGTTTCAAAAGCGTCGGCGTCCACCACGCTGCGCCTCTCGGTCACCTCAAACTTTGCGCCGGGGAAAAACGCGGCGACAAAAGAACGCGCCACCAAATTGTAAATGCGCCATTCCTGTCCGCGCAAAGCCTTGGGCGCCTCGCCGGTGGGGATGATGGCGAAGTGGTCGGAGATTTTCCGGTTGTTGAAAATCCGCTTGTTGCCGCTTTGCACATAATTTTTATCCAGCGCCTCCTGCGCAAACCCGGCCAGCGGCGCTTCCGGCGGCTGACTCCCGCCCTCACCTTCACCCTCACCGGCGGTGATTTTTTTCGGCACGGCGGCACCGGCGGCGAGGCCGGCCAAAATCTCTTTCACTGTCGGCGGGTAATCTTCCGGCAGCGCGCGCGAATCGGTGCGCGGGTAGGTTAAAACTTTGTGCCGCTCATACAGCGCCTGGGCGATGGCCAACGTGGCGCGCGCCGAAAAACCAAAGCGCTTGTTCGCCTCGCGCTGCAGCGAAGTTAAGTGAAACAGCATGGGCGGCGGCACGGTCTGCAGTTTTTTGGCGTCGCTCACCACCGCCTCTTTGCCGCTGCAACGGGCGGCCACGGCGGCGGCCGCCTGCTCATCCCAGATGCGCTCGGCGCGCACGTCATCGCCGCCCGCGCCCTTGGCGAACTGCGGGTCCACCCAGCGCCCTTCGTATTCCCCGGCGGCGACGCGGAAAGCGGCGC
Source organism: Gammaproteobacteria bacterium (assembly GCA_007570945.1). Taxonomy (GTDB): domain Bacteria; phylum Pseudomonadota; class Gammaproteobacteria; order Arenicellales; family Spongiicolonaceae; genus Spongiicolonus. The sequence continues at coordinate 11,105 of RKSH01000212.1, forward strand.
GCACTTCCCAGTAATTCTTCGGCGTGAAATTTTTAATCAACTTTTCGCGGTCCACCAAAATCGCCAGGGTCGGCGTCTGCACCCGGCCGACGGTGGTCAGGGAAAAACCGCCGCCCACCGAGTTGAGCGCGGTCATGGCGCGGGTGGCGTTGATGCCCACCAGCCAGTCCGACTCCGAGCGGCACACGGCGGCGCGCTGCAACGGCAGCAACTCGCCGCCCTCGCGCAATTTTTCGAAACCGGCGCGGATGGACTGCGGTGTCATGGACTGCAGCCACAAACGCCGCACCGGTTTGGCGGCCTTGAAGTGGCGCATGATGTGGTGAAAAATTAACTCACCCTCGCGCCCGGCGTCGCAGGCATTAATCACCCCGCGCACATCGGCGCGCCTGTACAGCCGCTTGAGGAGTTTCAGCCGGCCCTCGGTTTTGGCGATGGGGCGCAGGTCAAAATGGTCCGGCATCACCGGCAGGTTGTTCAGCGACCACTTGCCGCGCTTGACTTCCGCCCCCTCCGGCGCGGCCAGTTCCAGCAGATGGCCCACCGCCGAGCACACCACAAATTTGTCGCTCTCAAAATATTCCTTGTGGTCGCGAAATCCGCCCAGCACCCGCGAGATGTCGCGCGCCACCGACGGCTTCTCGGCAATCACCAGGTGCTTGCCGCCGTTGGCGGCCGCCGGCGAATCAGTGGAGGAACGTCGGGGCATCGGCCAGCATCATGTGTTCGGCGCGGTCCACCATCTCGCGCTTGTGCGGGTGGTTGCCGAGCACCAGCAGCACCACCCACTTAATATCTTCCAGCGCCATGTCATCCTCGCCGAGGGCCATCAGGCGGTCGATGACAATCTCGCGGGTATGGTTGTCCATGATTCCGGCGCGCTCCAGCGACAAAAACAAACCTTGCCCATCAGCGCCGATGGCCGCCGCCTCAATGCCGCTGTACTGGCGGATGGGCGCGTGCCGGGTTGCGGCGGCGCCCTCACCCCCGGCGCCGGCGGTTTTGTTTTTGTCGTCCGCCGCCGCGTCGCACATTTCCCACATTCGCTCCAGCCAGGCGAAAGCCCGGGCGATGCCGCGCGCTGAGAAACCGGCCGCGGTCAACTCCCCGGTCAGCATCGCCACCGCCGCCTCGTCCGCCTCGTCCGCGGGCGGGCAGCGGTCAAAAAGATATTCCAGTACGTCAAAAATGGTTTCGTTGGGCGGTTGTTTCATGCGTTGGCCTGTTGCGCCGGACCGGCGACCCGAACATAACTGCCGCCGGGGCAACTGGCGACCACGCCGCGCAACTCCATCTCCATCAGAACGGTGTTGACGGTTTGCGCGGCCAGTCCGGTGCGCCCGATAATCTCATCGGCGGCGGCGGGGGTGAAGCCTATCGCATCCAGCACGGTTTTTTCAAACGGCGTGGCGGCGGCGGCCCCGGCGGCGATGGGTGCGGCGTCCGCTTTGTTAAGTGCACCGTCCATGGGGACGGTTTCCACCCCGGCATCCGGCAACTCCTCCAGAATATCGTCCACCGCCTCCACCAACTTGGCGCCTTCGCGCAGCAGGCGGTGCACGCCTTTGGACAGTGGCGACTGGATGGGGCCGGGCACCGCGAAAACCTCGCGCCCCATGTCGCCGGCCTGGCGGGCGGTAATCAAACTGCCGCTGCGCGCCGCCGCCTCCACCACCAGAACGCCCAGGGCGAGGCCGGCAATGACGGCGTTGCGGCGCGGGAAGTTGGCGCCGATGGGCGGGGTGCCGGGGACGAACTCGGAGGCGATGACTCCGCCACCGCCGGCGATGGCGTGAAACAAGTCGGTGTTGGCGCGCGGGTAAATGCGGTCGGGGCCGCAGCCGGTGACGGCGACGGTGGCGCCGCCGCCGGCAAGGGCGCCGTGGTGGGCGGCGGCGTCGATGCCAACGGCGAGGCCGCTGGTGACATGGATGCCGGCTTTGGCCAGGGCGGCGGCGAGGGCGGTGGCGGTGGCGGCGCCGGCCGGGGTGGGGTTGCGGCTGCCGACGATGGCCACCTGG
>RKSH01000015.1 GCA_007570945.1 Gammaproteobacteria bacterium
AAACACCGACGGCATGAACAAGTCCAACGCTTTGGAGTCGATGATGGCGTACGCCACCTGTTGCGGTTGCGCGGCCACGAGTCGGCCCCAGATTGCATAACGCTTCGGCCACACATCCTCTCCTTCGTCATAAAAACGCGCGCCGTTTTTGTTGACCACCACCGCAAAAGGCACGCAATCGATTCGCGTCACGATGCCGCCGTCAAACTTCGGCGCGCGTCCGTCGATGGCGACCGCATGACACTGCGCGGGGTCGCCCACGCTCGCCATCCCCTGGTCCAGCAAATCTTTGAGAACCACGCCGCGATTATAAGGCGTGCCGCGAATCAAAAAATTCCGCGCGGCCTCGCCCCAGGCGCGCGCCAGCCAATCCATGTCGGCCTGAAACCCGCCCGAGGCGGCGACAACCGCACGGGGGGTAAAAGCGATGCGCTCACCGTTTATTTCAGCAACGGCCCCGGTGATTTTCGCGCCGTCATATGCAAGATGCGTGACCGTCGCGTCATAAACGATGTCCACTCCCAGGGCCTCGGCACAATGGTAATAGGCGTTGACCAATGCCTTGCCGCCGCCCAGGAAAAAAGCATTGGTGCGGCTGAGCGAAAGCGCGCCGGAAATCGACGGCTGGAAACGGACGCCATGCGATTCCATCCAGCCATATGCTTCTTCCGAAGCGCGAATGCACGTTCGGGCCAGCTCCTCGTCGGTTTTGCCCTCAGTGACTTTCAGCAAGTCGTCGAAATATTCATCCTCGCCGTATGGCCCGGTCAGCACGCCCATGGATTCCATGTGCATGCAGCGAAAATTCCGCACATGCCGGCTGTTGCCGCCGCGGTAATGCCTGGGCGCGCTTTCCAAAAGTAAAACCGAGGCGCCAGCCTCAGCCGCGGCAATCGCGGCACAAAGAGCGGCATTGCCGCCGCCGGCGACCAGAATATCGGGGCTGATGCTGCGCGGCCGCAAACTCACGCCGATGCCGCCTTGCACAATGAGGTCATCAGACGTGCCGCGTACGACCCCGGGCTGATCACCCCGCCGCAAAGGCCGTGAAAATCTCCCCCCGCGCCCGTACCGTGCGCCGCTCGCCGGGGCGCGGGGCGTTGCCGGGGGTGTAGTGGGCGACCACCTGCTCGCCCGAATCCAGTTGCAGGCGCACCTGCCGTTCCACGCCGTTGTCGGTCACCCGCAGCACGCCGGCGTTGCCGGGCGGGGCGTTGTCGGTGCTCAGTTGCTCCGGCCGCACCCATACCGCCAGCGGCTGGCCGGGGCGGATGGCGACGCCGTTGCTGAGTGCCAGGTCGCCGAGGGCGGTGCGCGCCAGGCCGCGGGTGTGGGCGGTGCCGCGCAGCAGCGCGCCGTGGCCGAGCAACCGCACGGTGGCCGGATGCGCCGGGCTTTGGTGCAGGGCGCCGGGCGCGCCCCACTGGACGATGCGGCCGTGCTCCAAAATGCCGACCCGGTCACCGAGGGCCAGGGCATCGCCCAAGTCGTGGGTGACCATAAGGCATGCAATGCCGCGCGACTTGACGGTTTCGCGCAACCGGGCGACGCCGGCCAGGCGCAACTCACGGTCCAGGTTGGCAAACGGTTCATCCAACAGCAGAAGTCGCGGCTCGGCGGCCAGAGCCCTGGCCAATGCCAGCCGCGCCTGCTGGCCGCCGGACATCTGCTGCGGAAAACTGTCGGCAAATTCCGCCAGGTCCATTTGCGCCAGGTAGCGAATGGCCGACTCGGCGCGCCGCTCGGCGGGCCGCGACCGCATGGCGGCGGCGATGTTGCCGGCCGCGCTGAGGTGGGGGAACAATGCGAAGTCCTGAAACACCACCCCGGCGCCGCGACTCTCCGGGGTGACGGTGTGCGCGGGCGTGGACACCGACTCGCCGTGGATTAAAATTTCGCCGCGCGCGATGGCGGTGAAGCCGGCGATGGCGTGCAGCAACGTGGTCTTGCCGCTGCCGCTGGGCCCGGCCAGGCAGGCGATGGCGCCGTGCTCCAGTTGAAACGATGCGCTGTCCAACGCCGAATGCTGCGGATAGCGGACCGCCAGGTCGCGCACTTCAAGGGCGCATGCGCTCATTGCAGAAGAAACTCCAGCAGCGCCTTCTGCGCATGCAGGCGGTTCTCGGCCTCGGCCCACACCACGCTTTGCGCGCCGTCGAGAACCTCGGCGTCCACTTCAACGCCGCGGTACGCCGGCAGGCAGTGCATGAAGACCGCGTCCTTGCCGGCCAGCCTCATCAACTTCGGCGTCACCCGGTGGCCGGCGAAATCGCGCAGGCGTTTTTCCTTGCCGGCCTCGTCGCCCATGCTCACCCACGAGTCGGTGACCACCACGTCGCAGCCGGCCACCGCCTCCTCGGGCGAGCGGCACAGCGCCGCGCGGCCGGCGGCGTTCTGCACCATGTGGTCGCGCGGGCGGTAGCCGTCGGGCGCCGCGATGTTGAGAAAAAATTCAAAACGTTCGGCGGCGTTAATCCATGAGTTGCAGACATTGTTGCCGTCACCGACCCACGCCGCGCGGCGGCCGCGGATGTCGCCGTGCGCCTCCATCCACGTTTGCATGTCGGCCAGCAACTGGCAGGGATGAAACAAATCGCTGAGCGCGTTAATCACCGGCGCGGCGCAAAACCCGGCGACCGTTTCCAGGTCGGCGTGGCGGTGGGCGCGAATGACCACGGCGTCGGCCATCGCCGACAGCACCCGCGCGGTGTCGCCGAGTTCCTCGCCGCGCCCCAGTTGGGTGTGCTCGGGCGACAAAAAAACCGCGCTGCCGCCAAACTGCGCCACTGCCGCCTCAAAAGAAAGCCGCGTGCGGGTGGACGGTTTTTCAAACAACAGCGCCACCGTTTTGTTGCGCAGCGGCGCGCCGTCACCCCCGCCGGCGCGGCGTTTTTTTTTCAGCGCGGCGGCGCGCGCGACAATTCCGCGCAACGCACCGGCGTCCAAATCCCGCAGCGATAAAAAATGTTGCGTCACCATCGCCCCCGCGTTTGCGAAGTAAAAACAAAAACGCCCCTCAGCGGGGCGCGGCGGAAGTATAGCACTGTTTTACGCGCCCGCGCCGCCCGCCATCAAGCCGCCAAGCGGCGGTGTCCATCACCTCCCGCATCCGGTGTTTTGCCGCCGGCCCGATATTGAAAATGACGGGCCGTGTTGGCATGCTTTCGTGGTATCTTACCCGCGGGTGATTTCATTCTTCGGGGCAAGAAACAATCATGCCGCTGGCAAACAACAGACAGAAGCGCTTGCGCGGGGCGGCGCAAATACGCGAAATCGCGCGGCGAATTCGGGCCCGCGATTTGGAGATGATTTGCGATGCCGGCACCGGCCATATCGGCGGAGACCTGTCCTGTACCGATATTCTCGCCACGCTGTATTTTCATGTTCTGCGCCACACGCCGGAGCATCCCGAAAATCCGCACCGGGACCGCTTCGTGATGAGCAAGGGGCATTGCGCCGGTGCGCTGTACGCGGTATTGGCGGAGGCCGGATTCATTGACGCGGACGAGTTGTCCACTTTTATGGCGCCGGAGTCACGTCTGAATGGCCATCCCGGCCGAATGAAAACGCCGGGCGTGGAGACAAGCACCGGCCCCTTGGGCCATGGTTTGCCGGTGGCGGTGGGCGCGGCAATGGCGGCGAAAATGGAAAACGCCGCCTGGCGAACTTTCGCCTTGCTCGGTGATGGCGAGTTGCAAGAGGGAAGCAATTGGGAAGCGGCAATGGCGGCCGCGCATTTTAATCTTGACAATCTTGCCGTCATCGTTGACCGGAACGGCCTGCAACAAGGCGCCCCCACCGAGACCACAAACACCCTGGAGCCACTGGCGGACAAGTGGCGCGCTTTCGGCTGGGAAACAGCGGAGACGGATGGCCACGACATTGACCAAATGATGGGCGTATTTGACGGCCTGCCATTAAAGGCCGGGCGCCCGAGCTGCATCATTGCGCGCACTGTCAAAGGGTGCGGCGTGTCTTTCATGCAAAACAAAGTGGAATGGCACCATAAGGTGCCGAATCGGGACGAGCGGGCGCGCGCCGCGCTGGAATTGGCCAGGGCGAAAATTTCATGAACGCCGAAGTGCACGACTGCCGCGATGCTTTCGCCGCCGAACTGTTGCGCCTTGCGGAAGAGAACCCCGACATCGTCGCCGTCTGCAATGATTCAGTGGGCTCCAGCAAGCTGGGCGAGTTTCAAAAACGCTGGCCTGAGCGGCTGGTTAATATAGGCATCGCCGAGCAGAATATGGTGGGCGTGGCGGCCGGATTGGCCAACGGCGGCAAAATTCCATTTGTTTGCGCGGCCTCGTGTTTTCTGACCGGGCGGGCGCTGGAACAAATCAAGGTGGACATCGCCTATTCCAATGCCAATGTGAAATTGTGCGGAATGAGCTCCGGCATGGCATATGGCGAACTGGGCCCCACTCATCATTCCATTGAGGATTTTGCGTGGACCCGGGTGATACCCAATCTCACCGTCGCCGCCCCGGCTGACCGCGCCGAAACAACCCAGGCCGTACGCTGGGCGGCGCAATACGCCGGACCGGTTTTTTTGCGGCTGAGCCGGATGGGCGTGCCTGATATTTTGCCGCCGGACCAGGGGTTCACACCCGGCCAGGCGGTGCAGTTGCGAGAAGGCGCCGCGGTGACTTTTATCGCCAATGGCACGTTGGTTTGCCGCGCGCTGGAGGCCGCCGATATTCTGCGGCGGGAGGGCCTGAGTTGCCGCGTTTTGAACATGTCCACGGTGCGTCCTTTGGACCGAGAGGCGGTGGAGAAAGCGGCATCAGAAACGCGCGGCATCGTGACTTGCGAGGAGCACTCCATTTACGGCGGCCTCGGCGGCGCGGTGGCGGAAGTGGTGGCCACAAGCCGCCCTTGTAAGATGCGCATTATGGGGGTTCCAGGCCGCTTTGCCCCGACCGGCTCGGCCTCCTGGCTATTGGATTATTTCGGCCTGTCTCCGGCAAAAATCGCCGCCGCCGGGCGCGGGTTGGTGCGCTCGCGCTGAGGCAAAAGCCATGGAAAGCGCCATCCTTGCCCTGGACCAGGGCACGACAAACACCAAAGCCGCCCTAATCAATGCCCAGGGCCGGGTGGTTGCCCGTGGCCAGGCGCCGGTGCCGATTTACTACCCCAAACCGGGGTGGGTGGAGCAGAATCCCGAGGAGCTCTGGCAAAGCGCGCGCACCGCGGTTGCCGCCTGCCTGCAGGAACGGCCGATGCCGGTATCAGCCATCGGCATCAGCAACCAGCGCGAGTCTTTTTTGGCCTGGAGCGCTCATGATGGCCGGGCGGTTGCCCCCTGCATTACCTGGCAATGCCGGCGCAGCGCCGACTTCTGCGCGCAAATTCGGGGCACAGGCGCCGAACCTATGGTGCGCGCGAAAACCGGCCTGCCGGTGGACCCGTTATTCTCCGCCGGCAAGGCGCGCTGGCTGTCGGAGCGGGCGTCTTGCGCACCCGCCGACCTCAGGATGGGCACGGTGGACAGTTGGCTGCTGTGGAAATTGACCGGCGGGCGCGTCCACGCCTGCGACGAATCCAACGCATCGCGCACTCAGTTGTTCAATATTCGCGAGGGGCGGTGGGATGAGGAACTGTGCGCCCTATTCCACGTGCCGCGCGCCGCGCTGCCGCATGTATTGCCTTCGGATGCAGAGTTCGGCACAGTGTCAAATGCACCGCCATTTCCCGATGCGCCGGTGCGGGCAATGATGGGCGATTCGCACGCGGCGCTTCTGGGGCACGGCATTACCGCTCCGGGCGCGGCCAAGGCCACCTATGGAACCGGCTCTTCGTTGATGGCATTGCTGCCGGAATTTCGCCCACCGGAAAGCGGCATGACGACGACAATAGCGTGGCACTTGGGCGGGCAGCGCGCACATGCCTTGGAGGGGAACATCTCGGTTTGTGCGTCGGCCTTGCCGTGGGCGGCACAGTGGCTGGGGCTTAATGGAGACCCGGCCAGACTTGCCGCGCTGGCGCAAACGGCGGAGGATTCCGCGGGGGTGTTTTTCATTCCGGCGCTGGTGGGCTTGGGCGCGCCCCATTGGAACGCCGGCGCCCGCGGGTTAATTTGCGGACTGAGTTTTAACACCGGCCCCGAACATTTGGCGCGGGCGGTGATGGAATCCATCGCTTTCCAGGTTTGCGACGTATTTGAGGCGATGGAAAAGATGTCGCCGGTCCCGCTGGAAGCGCTGTATGCCGACGGCGGCCCGAGCAATAACAAGTGGCTGATGCAACTGCAGGCAAATTTCCTCGGCTTGCCGGTGCGCTCACGCAAGATGCCCGACGCTTCGGCGCTGGGTGTTGCGGTTGCAGCCGGCGCCGCCGCAGGGCTGTGGCGGGACCAGGGTCTTTCTGCAACTTTGCCGCGGGAAAGCACGGAATTTGTACCGGCCATGCCCCCACGTCGGCGGGAGGAACTGCTGTGCGCATGGCGCGAAGCTGTGGCCCGCACATTGTTTTCCACCGAGGCCGCCCCCTCCACCGTCACCCCCGCAGTCTGTTAAGCGGGGGCGCCCCCTTGACATCCCCCCAAAAACCCGCACAATCCCCGTCCGTCCTCGGGGCGTTGCCGTGTAGTCGGCTTAAGCGAACCGAGCGGCTCGTTCCCGGCGGTTGCCGGGGCGGCGCTTGACGGCGTCGCCGTCGGTGCTACACTTTGCGCAACTTTCACTTCGCCAATGAGGTATTTCGTCATGAACATCATCCACTTCGCCGCCCGCCTTGTCGCCCCCCCCCCGCGATTCGGGGGTTAATTAGCGGCGCGCTACTCGCCATCCTCGCCCTCGCCGCGGTCCCGCCGGCCGCCGCTCAAACCGACGGTACCGT
>RKSH01000213.1 GCA_007570945.1 Gammaproteobacteria bacterium
CCGCCCGCAAAACCGCCGGGCGGCTGAATCTTGGCATAAACCTCACCGCCAAGGCCGGGGTCGACACCGCCAACCTGCTGAGCGGGGAGTGGAGGTTTTGACTCGGCGCCTGCGCGCCACGGCCAGGTAGAAGGCGGCGAAGATGGCGCCCAGGCCGACGGCGTGGTGCGGGGCGAAAACCTCACCCAGAAACAGCACCGCCATCACGCTGATAAACATGGGGATGAGGTTGTACGACAAGCCGGCAAGGTTGGCGCCGCCGGTTTGGACGCCGCGAATCCAGCACAGGTTGCCGGCGATGGACGGCAGCAGCGCGACATATAAAACCACCGCGATGTTCACCGCGTTCAGCGCGAAACCCGCACCGCCGGCGAGGTCCCACAAATAAAACGGCACGATGCCGACGGTGCCGGCGGCGCATTGAAAGGTGAGCAGGCCGGTGTTGTTCACCCGCACCGGCGCGCGCCGCACCAGCACCGAGTAGAACGCGAATGAAACGATTGCAACCAGCATCAGCAGGTCGCCGGCGTTGAAACGCAGCGCGGCCAGCGCGCCCAGGTCGCCGCGGCACAGCACCCACAGCACGCCGGCCAGCGCGATGAACATGCCGCACAGCGCGCGCCCGGATGCGCGCTCCTCGCCAGTCAGCCAGGTGAGCACGAAGATGAACGCCGGCATGGAGGCGCCGAGCACGCCGACATTGATGGCCGTGGTCCAGTGCAGCGCCCAATACTGCAGGGTGTTGTAAGTGGTGACATTGAGCGCCGAGATAAGCAAAAAAAATTTCCAGTGGCGCATGTAGCCGGCGCGCTCGCGCCACACATGGCGCATGCCAAACGGCAGCAACAGCAGGGTTGCCGCCGCCCACCGCCAGAAGGAGAGGGTGAAGGCCGGGATGTGCTCGCTGGCAAACCTGCCGACCACGGCGTTGCCGGCCCAGAACAACGTGGCCAGGGCAAGAAACCCCAGCGGCAGCAGCACCGCCGCGCCGGCCGGCGGCGGCCGGGCATGGTTCATGCAAGTTTGGCGCCGTTGGGCACCGGCCGCTCGGGCTGCGCCAGCACCACAGCGCCGCCGGCGTCCACAAAACCGGTGACCAGGCACTCGGAAAAGAACGGCCCGATTTGCTTGCGCGGAAAGTTCACCACGCCAATGACCTGGCGGCCGAGCAATTCTTCCCTTTGATACAGGTCGGTGATTTGTGCGCTGGATTTTTTGACGCCGCATTCGCCGAAGTCCACGGTCAACTTGAACGCCGGCTTGCGCGCCTCGGGAAATTCCTCCACGGCGGTGATGGTGCCGACGCGCAGTTCCACTTTGGCGAAATCATCCCAGGTAATCTCGTTCATGATTTTTTCCTCACGGGTTGGGGCGGTAGAGAATGAAGGTTAAATCATCGGCATGGCCCGGCAAGTCGCCGTCACCGGCCATGCGGCGCGCGGCGGCGGCGGCAAGATTGGCGGCGGCATCGGACAACCGGGCGGCGCAAATCATGTGTGAGATTTCGCGCTCGTAAAAATTATCCCACAAACCGTCGCTGGCCACCGTCACCGTGTCGCCGGCCGCCAGCGCCACCGCCGCGCCGGTTTCCAGAAAAAAATCCGCGCCGCCGACCACGTTGTTCACGATGTTGCGTTGCGGGTGGTGCAGTGCCTGTTCCTCGCTGAGCGCGCCGCTGGCGAGGGCCGCGCCGCTGGGCGAGTGCGCGGCGGTGCGGAATTTTCTTGCGCCGCGCGGACCGGTGACCAGCACCTCGGTGTCGCCGGCGTGGCGGGCACGCACCGTGCCGTCTTCAATCACCGCCATGCCGATGGTGCAGGCGTTGCCAAGTCCGCCGGCTGGCAGCGCGCGGTTGGCGGACTGCAGCGCCGATTCCACGGCGGCGTCCAAGGCCGCGCCGCGCCGGCCGCCGCCGAGTTCCCGCACCAGCGCGGCGATGACGGTGTCCGAGGCCTGGCGCCCGGCCGGCAGGCCGCCGAGGCCGTCGGTGACGGCCAGCACGCCGCAATCCTGACCGCAGGGAATGAGTGCGGCGCGGTCCTCGTTGGGCGCGGTTTTTTTGTACGGCGCGGCGGCGGTGAACATCACGGCCCGGCCGCCGGCAAAATCGCAGGCCTTAAAATTGCGCGCGGCGTTCACCTTGAGGCGGAACTCCACTGCATGGTTTCCAGATAGGATTTAATGTCGCGCGCGTTGCGGAACTTGCGGAAGATTAAATCTTTTCTGAGGCCGCGGCAGATGGATTTAATTTCCGGCGGCTGTTTGGCGTAGCGTTTCTGCCCGCCGAGGGCGTCGTACAAAATGCGGATTAAACACTGCACATCGTAGCGAATGTTTTCGCGGCGCGGCGCCGGCCAGTGGAAAATGTCCAGCACTTTCAGGTCAAAGCCCAGGCCGTGGCGCTGGATAATCACGTTTTCCGGGTGCAGGTCGCCGTGGTATTCGCCGATGGCGTGGATTAAACCGATGCCGGAGGCCAGCGCGTGCAGCAGGTGCAGCCCCTGAAACGGCGACAGCCGGCCGCCGGGCTGGCGCCTGAGAAAATCGCTCAGCAACTCGCCGTCCACAAAATCCGAGACCAAAATGGAAACATCCTGCCCGAGATAATTAAACGTTTCGCGCGCGTGGTATTGAATGATAATCGGGCATGAGCGCAGCGCATGCAACCGTTGCGCGCATTCGCGCAACGCGCGGTCCCTGGGGTTGCGCCGGGGGAAGAAAAATTTCGCCGTGCGGTCGATGCCGGTGAACATTTCCCGCACCAGATAAACCTCGCCCTCCCAGCCGGCGCCGAGAAAGCCGGTCACCCGGTATTTGCCGGCAATCTCAACCCCCGGCTGCAGGCGGAAAGATGTCATCGGCGCCCGGCTGATTTGCATTAGGCCATTGTGCCACAGCGCGCCGCCGGCCCGGGTCATGCGCCCAGAAACAGCCGCCCCACCTGGGCGTTTTCCAGCAACTCGCGGCCGCCGCCGGCCAGCGCCAGTTGCCCGGAAACCAGCACATAGCCGATGTCGGCGAACTCCAGGCCTTTGCGCGCGTTCTGTTCCACCATAATGACGGTTTTGCCCTCGCGCCGGCACAGGTCGGTGAGGAGCTCAAAAACCATGCCGATAAACCGCGGCTCAAGCCCGATGGACGGCTCGTCCACCAGCAGCACCCGCGGGTCCATCACCAGCGCGCGCGAGATTTCCAAAAGGCGCCGCTCGCCGCCGGACAGCACCCGCGCCGGTTGCGCGCGGCGCCTGGCCAGCTGCGGGTATTTTTCGCACACCGCCTCCACCGCGGCCTGCGCCTGCGCGCGGTTTTGCATCAGGTGGCCGCCCATCAGCAGGTTTTCCTCCACCGTCATGTCGGGGAACACCGAGTTGTCCTGCAGGATGTAGGCGATGCCGGCTTTGCTGAGTTTGTCCGCCGGCGGCATGCGGGTGATTTCTTCGCCGTCCACAAAAACCGCGCCGCCGCGAATCACGGTGAAGCCGTAGATGGAGTGCAGCACGGTGGACTTGCCGGCGCCGTTGGGGCCGATGAGGCACAGCGACTGGCCGCGCCCCACCTGCAGGTCCACGCCGTGCAGGATGTCGGTGCGGCCGTAGCCGGCGGTGAGGTTTTCCACGCGCACATGGTTGTCGTCGCCGGCCAGCCGCGCCAGCGCGCTGCGCGGCACCCGCCGGCGCATCAACTCGGCGCTCTCGCGCGCCACCTGGTCCGCCGACAGCGCCGTTGTTTGGGCCGCGGTCATTGCGCTCCGAGGTAGGCGCTGAGCACCCGCGGATCCTCCCGCACCTCCTGCGGCGTGCCGGCGGCGAGCAGGCTGCCGTGGGCCAGGCAATAAATGTGCTGTGCAAGATTCATGATGACCCGCATGTTGTGCTCAATCACCAGCAGCGTGATTCCCAACTCGGCGTTGGCGCGCAACAGGCGCTCCATGATGCCGTTAATCAGCGTCGGGTTAATGCCGGCGGTGGGCTCGTCCAGCAGCAGCATCTTCGGCTCGTTCATCAGCGCCATGGCGAACTCCAGCAGTTTCTGCTGGCCGAAAGACAACTCCCCGGCGCGCAGGCGGCGTTTCTCGTATAAGCCCGCAAACTCCAGCAGCGATTCCGCCTTCTCGGTCACCGCCGCCGGCACTTTGCGGAACAGTTTCTGCCGCGCGTTTTCGGCATCGCGCTGGGGCGCGCTTATCTGCATGTTCTGCACGCAGTCCATGGCGCCGTAGACGCGGGTTTGCTGGAACGTGCGCAGCAGGCCGAGGCGGGCGATTTGCGGCACCGTGCGATGCCTGATTTCGCGGCCGTCAAAAACCACCGAGCCGCTGTCCACCGGATGGCGGCCGACGATGCAGTTGAACAACGTGGTCTTGCCGGAACCGTTGGGCCCGATGAGTCCGGCGATGGCGCCGGCGTCCACGCTGAGGCTGAGCGCCCGGTTGGCGGTGACGCCGCCGAACGACTTGCTCACCTCGCTGACCCGCAGCAGCGCGCTCACGGTTGCGACTCCGAAAGTGGCGGTTGCGACGTTGAAGAGGACGGTCGCGACTCCGCGGCTGACGGTTTCACTCCGGCCGCCGCCGCCCGCCCGGCGGTGCGCCCGCGCAGCCAGCCGAGAATGCCGAGGGGCAGGAAGAGGACGATGAGCACCGTCAGCAGGCCCAAAATCATGCGGTCCCAGCCCAAAAGGTAGGTCCACAAAAACTCGCGCGACACATGAAAAATCATCGCGCCGAGCACCGGCCCCCACAACGTGCCGCGCCCGCCCATGATGGCCATGAGAATCATCCACACGCCGAGGGTGGGGCCGGCGAAGGCGGTGTCCACCGGGTCCACAAAGCCGATGAAGTTGCCGTAGGCGCCGCCGGCCAGGGCCAGGAACACCGCCGACAGGCACCAGGCGATGGTTTTGTAGCGCGTGGTGCGCAGGCCCATGGCCTCGGCCTTGTCCTCGTTGTCGCGGATGGCGTTGAGCGCGAGGCCGAAGCGGCAGCGGTAAACCGCGCCCAACACGCCGAAGCAGGTGAAGGCCAGCAGCATGAAATAAAAATAGAAAAACCGGTTGCGCTCGCCGAGCAGTTCCGGGAACAGCGGCGTCACCAGTCCGGAGCCGGCGCCGATGTAGTCGGTGCCGCCGGCGATCTCGCCCATGGCGATGCCAAGGCCCAGGGTGCAGATGGCGAAGTAATGGCCGCGCAACCGCAAAATGCCGGCGCCCAACACCGCCGCCGCCAGCACCGCCAACAGCGCGCCAAGGACCAGGCCCAGGGCCAGGCCGCCGAGGTATTCCAGCGGCGCCAGTTGCGACGCCACGCCGCCGGCCGCATGGGCGTATTCGTCAATGTCAAAAAACAAATCGCGCTGCACCACCGCCGTGGCATAGACGCCGATGCCGAAGAACACGATGTTGCCGAAAGAGTTGTAGCCCATCTGCCCGCCGACGATGTCCCAACTCAGCGCCAGCACCACCATCACCCACAGCAGCGCCAGTTGTGATTGGTATTGCGGCAGCACAAACGGCGCCGCCACCGCCACGGCAACCAGCGCCGCGTAGCCCGCCGCCCGCGCCGCCGTCACCGCAACACCTGCCGCCGCCGGCCCAGGCGAAAACTGCGCCACAGCAGAATCACCACTAACAACGTGAACACAAAAGCCGCCTGAAACTCGGCGCCAAGGATGAAGCCGGCGAAATTCTCCGCCGCGCCCAGGCCCAGCCCGGCCGCCGCCACGCCGGCCACGTTGCCGATGCCGGCCACCACCACAATCATGAACGAGCGCACCGTGTAGATGATGCCGATGAACGGGTGGATGACCCACACCATCACCACCAAGGCCCCGGCGGCGCCGCACAGCGCGGCGTTGAGCGCAAAGGTGAGGGCGTAGACGCGGTCGGTGTCCACGCCCATCAGCCGCGCGGCGCGGTTGTTCTGGGCGGTGGCGCGAATGGCGCGGCCGGCGCGGCTGCGTTTCATGAACACCGCCAATGCCGCCGCGACCGCCAGCGCCATGGCGAAAGCCGCTAATTTAATGTTGGCGATGACGATGTCGCCGCCGAGCAGGAGCAGCGAGCCGAGGCCGGGGTCGGCGCTGTGAATGTCGGGGCCGAACACCAAATTGTGGTTCATCAATTGCTGCAGCAGAATGGAAATACCGAAAGTGGCCAACAGCGACACAAACAAATCCCGCTCCACCAGCCGAAACACCACCGCCCGGTACATGCCCCAGCCGACAAAAAACAGCACCGCCGCCGAAACCGGAATCCCCGCCAGCGGATGCACGCCGAATGTAAACAAAGTCCACGTGACATAGCCGCCCAAAATCACCAACTCGCCCTGCGCCACGTTGATGATGTTCATCACCCCCCACACCAGCGCCATGCCGTACGCCGCCAACACAAAAATCGCCCCCACCAACACGCCGTCCACCAGCAGTTGCACCGAGAAAACCGGGGCCTGGAGGAGGAGTTGGATGTTGTCCATGGATGCGGGCGGTGGGGGGCGGCGATTACAAATGGCGGCTTTGGGGGAAATTAAGTTGCAGCACCCGGCGGGCGTCCTCGGACAATTCGGTGAGGCCCATGGCGCGGTAGGTGGTGACCAGAATGGCCAGCGCCTCCTCGGCGGCCGGGGTGTCGGAGTATTTTTCCAGCACCGTTTTGCCGCGCCCCACCGCCGCCACGTAGGCATGGCGCTCAAGGTAAAAGCGCGCCACATCAATTTCGTGTTGGGCCAGGGCGTTGACCAACTGGTCCATTTTTTCGCGCGCATCGGCGGCGTAGCGGCTGCGCGGAAAGCGGTTGATTAAATCGGCGAATGCCTCGTGGGAATCGCGCGCCGCGCCGGGGTCAATGGTGCGCAAACCGAAACGGCTCATCAGGCGGCTGACGGGGCCGCTGCCGTCGTCGTAGCCGCTGAGGCCCTTGAGATAGTAGGCGTAGTCCACCGAGGGATGGGCCGGATACTGCTCAATAAAACGCTCGGCGGCGGCGCGGGCTTCTTCCGGTTTTTTCCGGCGGTGGTGGATGTAGGCTTTTTCCAGCATGGCCTGGCGGCCGTATTTGTTGTAGGGGAAACGTTTTTCCAGTTCGGCGAGGTATTCCAGGGCCCGGGTGTAGGCGCGCCCGGCGGTGGCGTCGCGCGCCTCGGCCAAAAGTTTGTCGGCCGGCCACTTGGTGATGTCGCCGGGGTCGGTGTACTGGCAGCCGGCGGCGAGGGTGAGGGTGAGGGCGAAAATTAAGACAGCGCGCATGGCAGGGGCAAATCCCGCGTTAGAATGGCCGCTTATCCTATACATTTTGCGCGCCACATGCCAGCGGAAAAAATTCTGCGGGTGGAAATCCCGCCGCGACTGAAGGGCGGCCGCCTGGACAAGGCGCTGGCCGAACTCTGCCCGCAGCACTCGCGCGGCACGTTGCAGCGGTGGCTGGCCGACGGGCGGGTGCGGTGCGGCGGGGCGGTGGCGGGGCGGCGGTTTGCGGTGCACGGCGGCGAGGCGGTGGTGATTCGCATGCCGCAAGCGCGGCCCTTGGAGTGGCGGGCGCAGGCCATGGAGCTTGGCATCGTGTTTGCCGACGCCGACCTGGTGGTGGTGAACAAGCCGCCGGGGCTGGTGGTGCACCCCGGCGCCGGCAACCCCGACGGGACGCTGGTCAACGGGCTTTTGCATTTTGACCCGGCGCTGGCGGCGCTGCCGCGGGCCGGAATCGTGCACCGGCTGGACAAGGACACCAGCGGCCTGTTGGCGGTGGCGCGCACCGAGGCGGCGCGGCTGCACCTGAACCGCCAACTTAAGCAGCGCAGCGCCAAGCGCGCCTACGACGTGCTGGTCAGCGGCGCGGTGATTGCCGGCGGTGAGGTGGACGCGCCCATCGGCCGCCACCCCACCTTGCGCCTGCGCATGGCGGTGACCGGGCGCGGCCGGCCGGCCCTTACCCGCTACCGGGTCGCCGCGCGCTACCGGGCGTACACACTGTTGCGCGCCGAACTGGCCACCGGCCGCACCCACCAGATTCGCGTGCACCTGGCGCATGCCGGGTTTCCGGTGTTCGGCGATCCGGTGTACGGCCGCCGCAAGTCCATGCCGCCGGGCGCATCGGAAAAATTGCGCGGGCAACTGCGCGCCTTCCGCCGCCAGGCGCTGCACGCATGTGAACTTGCGCTGGTCCATCCGGCGAGCGGCGAGGTTATGCAATGGCGCGCGCCGCCGCCGGCCGACCTGGCCGGGCTGTTGGCGGCGCTGGCGGATGATGCGCGCGGCGGTTAAAACGGTTGCGCCGCGGTGGAACGCCCCGCGCCGGGTGCGCGCGGTGACCACCCTGCGGGCGCCGGGGTTAAGTCGCGGGCGGTACGCCGAACTTAATCTGGCGGCGCACGGGGGCGACGATGCCGGTTTGGTCGCGCGCAACCGTGAACTGCTGCAGCGAAGCCTGCAACTGCCGGCGCCGCCGCTGTGGCTGCGCCAGCGGCATGGCGCGGTGGTGGTGGACGGGGCGAAAGTGGCGGACGCGGAGCCTGAGGCGGATGGTTGCCTCACCGAGGCGGCCGGGGTGGTGTGCGCGGTGCTGAGCGCGGATTGCCTGCCGGTGTTTTTGTGCCGGGGCGACGGTTCGGCGGTGGCGCTGCTGCACGCCGGCTGGCGCGGCATCGCGGCCGGCATTTTGGAGGCCGGCGCCGCCGCCCTCGGCAACGGTGGCAACGGCGCGCCGCTGCTCGCCGCTTTCGGCCCGGCCATCGGCGCCGATGCTTTCGTGGTGGGCGATGAAGTGCGCGCCGCCCTCACCCTGGCCGATGGCGGCGGTGACGACGGCGGCGCATTCCGGCCGGCCGGTGATGGCCGCCACCACGCCGACCTCTATGCCCTCGCCGCCATGCGCCTGCGCCGCCTCGGCGTCAGCGTCGCGCCGCCGCCGAAATGGTGCACGTTTCGTGATGAGTCAAAATTTTTCTCCCACCGCCGCGACCGGCAATGCGGGAGGATGGCGTCGCTGCTGTGGCTCAGGCCGTGACCCTATTCGGAGTCGGCCAACTTGGCCCGCACGACTTTTGCCGATGCCTCCACCTCGTCCTCTTCCCAGTAGCGGATGCCGACCGGCATGGAAACCTTGGCGCCGCCGGCAAGGCGGCGGAGGGACGGTCGGGCCGAGGCCGGCTGGCCGTTGATGACGGCGTCCACCTGAATGACGATGCCGGTGACTTCATATGGCGTTAAATTTTTCACGATGACCACCACTTCACCGCCGGCATATGAAGCCGCCGCGCCCACATAGCGCCCGGGTATATCGGCGATGTCCAGTTTGACGAAGGCGAGGCGCGCGCTTTTGCCGAGCTCGCCTTCGGCGACGCTGGCGTCGCCGAACAGTTGCTTGGCGCGGTCGCGCTCGCCGTCGGCCAGCAGAATTTCGCCGAGGGAGTAGGAGCCCAGGGCGGTGGACAAAAGTTCGTTGCTGCGCTCCAGCGCGGCGCGCGCCGGCCGCCGTTCACCAAAGTGGTAGTGGATGATTCCGCGCACCAAATACCATTGGTAGAAATCGGGGCCCATTTGAATGGCCGCGTCGTATTCGCGCGCGGCTTCGCGCAGGCGCTCCTGTTGGGTGAGGGCGTGTCCCTTGATGCCGCGGAACAGCGCCTCGCGCGGCTCTTGCCTGATGGCTTTGTTGATGGCGCGGAGGGCGGATTGCGCATCGCTCTCAATCAGTTGCCGGGCGCGCTCGGCGTTTTCGTAGGCGCCCCGGCGGGCGCGCAGGTAGGCGAGTTTGCCCCGGTAACGGTCACGCCCCAGTTCACCGCCGGGGGAAAATTCGGCAAGCGCCGCGCGGTTGGCCTTGACCCGCTCGGTTGACGGCGGGTGGCTGGCGAACAATCCGGAAATCCACTTGTCCCTGCCCGCGGATTCGGATTCGGACAGCGCGACAAATTTTTCCTGCAGCGTCACCGCCGCCCCGGTGTCGTAGCCGGCGGCGCGCATGTATTTCATGCCGTGGTAGTCGGCCGCGCTTTCCGCCTTGCGGCTGTATTTTTGGTTGATGAGTTGCACCGCCATCCCGGCGGCGCCGACCGCGGTGTTGGAAACATCGCCGGGCAGCGCGGCGCCGAGCAGGCCGGTGAAGACGCTGCGCTGCACCGCGCGCGCGCCGTGCCGGGCCGCGGCGTGCACAATTTCATGGGCGAGCACCGCGGCCAGTTCGGCCTCGTTGTCCAGTTGCAGAAGCAGGCCGCGGTTAATTGCAATCTTGCCGCCGGGCAGCGCCCAGGCGTTGGGCGTGCCGTCGTTCAGCACGACAAATTCATATGGCAATTCGCGGTCGCTCACCAAAGCCAGACGGCGGCCCACCGCGGCCACGTATTCGGTGAGCGCGGCGTCGGCGGTGTACAAACCGCCGGCCGCCTGCTGCGACGGCAGATAGTTCTGCTCGCCCATTGCAATTTCCTGGCTGGTGGAAATGAGCGACAACTCCCGCTTGCCGGTCACCGGATTGGCGGCGCAACCGGCGAGGGTGAGGGCGAGGGCCGCGAGTGGCAGGGCGGACGGGAATTTTGGGCGGCGGCGCGGCATTGGTTTGCGGTTACCCGGCGGAGTGGTTTTCCAATAACAAAGAATAATCCGCGGCGCAAATATTTTTTGTCAACGCGCCGAGGGAGACGAAGTCCACGCCGCTCATGGCGATGGCGCGCAAATTTTTCTCGCCGATGCCGCCGGAGGCTTCCAACTCGGCGCGGCCCCGGTTGCGGCGCACCGCCTCATTGATGTCGGCGGCGGTGAAGTTGTCCAGCAGAACGCGCGTTGCGCCGGCGTTGATGGCCTGCTCCAACTGTTCGACGTTTTCCACCTCCACCGTGAGCGCGGCGCCGGGCGGGGCATGGTTGCGCGCGGCGCGCACCGCGCGGGCGATGCCGCCGGCGGCGCGGATGTGGTTTTCCTTGAGCAGCGCCGCGTCAAACAGTCCGGCGCGGTGGTTGTGCGCGCCGCCGGTGCGCACCGCGTATTTTTGCGCGGCGCGCAGGCCGGGAATGGTTTTGCGCGTGTCCAGCACGCGGCAGGGCGTGCCGCGCGTCAGCTCCACCGCGCGCCGCGCGGCAAAGGCGGTGGCCGACAGTAGTTGCAAAAAATTAAGCGCGGTGCGCTCGGCGGCCAGCAGCGCGCGCGACCGCGCCTCAATGCGGCACACTGTCTGTCCACTGTTGACGTCGTCACCCTCGGCCGCGCTCCAGGCAAAACGCGCCGCCGAATCCAACCGGCGGATCGCCGCCTCAAACCAGGCCGCGCCGCACAGCACGGTGTCGGCGCGGCACAATAGTTGCGCGGCGGATTTTTGGTCCGCGGGCACGGCAAAGGCGCTGAGGTCGGCGCCGGGGTCCAGCGCGCCGCCGAGATCTTCGCGCAACGCATCCTGCACGGCTTGTTGGATTTGATTCGCGGCGGGAAGGGACAATGCTATGCTCCGGCGGGCATTTGCGATTGTAACCGATGAGGCGCCGGCAAAAATACCGCGCCACCGAGTGGGGTTCGGCGTGGCTTAATTTTCTGGACGGCGTGTCGCGGTGGTTTTGCCTGCGCGTGCACCGCCTGCGCGGCCCGCGGCTTGCATTGCCGGCGCGCGGCGCGGCGGTGGCGGTGTGCAACCATGTCTCGGGCCTGGACCCGCTGTTGTTGCTCGCCGCTTGCCGCCGGCCGCTGTGTTTTCTTATCGCCGCCGAGCAATTTCACCGTCCGGCACTGCGCTGGCTGTTTCGCCGCACCGGATGTATTTGCGTCGAGCGGGAAAACGGCGGCCGCGGCGCGTTCTTTGCCGTGCTGCGGGAACTGCGCAAAGGCCGCGCCGTGGCGATTTTTCCGCAGGGGCAAATCACAAAAACCGGCACCGTCCGCCCGCTCAAGCGCGGCGCGCCGCTCCTCGCCGAGCGCGCCGGGGCCATGCTGTTTGCGGCAAAACTCAGCGGGGTCAAGGGTGAGGGCGAAATCCTCCGCGCTATTTTCATGCCCGGCAACGTGCGCATGGAAACCCGGCCGGCGGTGAGGGTGACGCGGGAAAACCGCAAGGCGGTTTTGAGGGAACTGGAAAGCTTTTTTTACTCCGCCGGCTGACACAAGCGGCATTATTTAGGCGGCTTGCCGTCCGCCGCCCGCTGTTATAATGGCGCCGGGCGTTTCGCCCGAGCCCAACCACGGGGAGTCTCAGAATGAAAACCAAAGCATTTCGCCTTGCCGGTCCGCCGCTCCAATGGCGGTGAACCTGCAGACCTCGTTCCTGACGCCGCCTTTCGGTTTCGCGCTGTTCTGCATGAATTTCGTCCTGCCGCAATTACGCGGCATCGGCTTGGTCATGGCTCCCCCTGCGGCTGGCGGGAAAATCGCTCCATTGAGGCGCGGGGCGGTGATGGCGGTGCCGAAAACGGTGGTTGCGACGGTGACAATGGTGGTTGCAATGTTAAACATGACGGTTGCAACGGTAAAAATGACGGTGCGGCATCCATGACCGCCGAATCCAAACCCGGCGTCGGTCTTTTCGTCACCTGCCTGGCCGATTTGTTCCGGCCGACGGTCGCTTTCGCCGCCGCCCGCCTGTTGCGCGCCGCCGGCTGCACGGTGACAGTGCCGCCGGCGCAAAGCTGTTGCGGGCAGCCGGCCTACAACAGCGGCGATGCGCGCGGCGCGCGGCGCATCGCAAAGCGGGTGGTGGAGGTTTTTTCGCCTTACGACTTCACCGTCGCCCCGTCCGGTTCCTGCGCGGCGATAATTCGTGAACATTACCCGGCGCTGCTTGGCGACGACCCTGGCTTGCGCGAAAAATCGCAAAGGCTGGCGCGGCGCACTTACGAACTCACAACTTTCCTCGCCGATGTCCGCAACTTCACCGCCGTGGACGCCGCCTTCAACTGCACCGCCACCTACCACGACTCCTGCGCCGGCCTGCGCGAGTGCGGCATCCACCGCCAGCCGCGCCGCCTGCTGCAACAAGTGCGCGGTTTAACTTTGCGCGAGATGGCGGACAGCGACGTGTGCTGCGGTTTCGGCGGCACGTTCTGCGTCAAGTATCCCGACATCTCGGCGCGCATGGCCGGCGACAAAGCGCACGCCATCGCCCAAAGCGGCGCCGATGCGGTACTCGGCGGCGACCTCGGCTGTTTGCTCAACATCGCCGGCCGCATTAAACGCGGCGGCGGCGGCGCGCGGGTTTTTCATGTCGCCGAGGTGCTCGCCGGCATGAAAGGCGCGGCCATCGGCGAGGGTGAGGGTGAGGGCGGCGGCGCAAAATAATTTTCCGCGCCGGGTCCAAGTCGCCCTCGGCAACGAGACTTTGCAGCGCGCCCTGGGCCGCGCGCGCGCCGGTTTTCAGGACAAACGCCGCCGCGCCGTGGGGCAAGTGGCGGAGTTTGAGCGCATGCGCCGCGCGGCCAAGGAAATTAAAAACCACACCCTCACCCACCTGGATTTTTATCTGGAAAAATTCGCCGATGCGGTGCGCGCCAACGGCGGCCAAGTGCACTGGGCGCGCACCGCCGGGGAGGCGCGCGACATCGTGGTGGGCATCTGCGGCGCCGGCGGCAAAAAAATCGCCAAGGGCAAAACCATGGTGGCGGAGGAAATCGAACTAAACCCGGCGCTGGAAAAAGCCGGCCACGAAGTCACCGAAACCGACCTCGGCGAATACATCGTGCAACTGGCCGGCGAGGCGCCGAGCCACATCATCGCCCCGGCGGTGCACAAAACGCGCGGCGAGGTGCTGGAACTTTTCGCCCGCCACCACGGCGCAAAAAAACGCGGCGGCGACACCGCCGCCATCGTCGCCGAGGCGCGCCAGGTGCTGCGCGAAAAATTCACCGGCGCCGACATCGGCATCACCGGCGCCAACTTTCTCATCGCCGAAACCGGCGCCAGCGTGCTGGTCACCAACGAGGGCAACGGCGATTTGTGCTCGTGCCTGCCGCCGGTGCACATCGTCACCGCGGCCATTGAAAAAGTGCTGCCGACGCTGGAGGATCTCGCGCTTTTTTTGCGCCTTTTGGGGCGCAGCGCCACCGGCCAGGAAATTTCCAACTATACCACGCTGTACGCCGGCGCCAAACGCGAGGGCGACGC
Source organism: Gammaproteobacteria bacterium (assembly GCA_007570945.1). Classification (GTDB taxonomy): domain Bacteria; phylum Pseudomonadota; class Gammaproteobacteria; order Arenicellales; family Spongiicolonaceae; genus Spongiicolonus. The sequence continues at coordinate 14,067 of RKSH01000213.1, forward strand.
CGACGGCCCGCGCGAGTTTCACCTGGTGCTGCTGGACAACGGCCGCTCGGCGATGCTCGGCGGCGAGTTCCGCGACATGCTGCGCTGCATCCGCTGCGGCGCGTGCCTCAACCACTGCCCGGTCTACGGCAGCATCGGCGGCCACGCATATGACGCGGTTTACAGCGGCCCCATGGGCGCGGTGCTGACGCCGCTGAGCGCCGGCCTGCGGGTGGCGCGCGACCTGCCCAACGCCTGCACCCTGAACGGAAGATGCCGCGAAGTGTGCCCGGTGGACATCCCGCTGCCCGACCTGTTGCGCAAGCACCGCATGCGCGAGTTTGAACAGAAACTCGGCGGCGCGCGCGGCCGACTGGCGCTGGTGCTGTGGGCTTTTTTCGCGCTGCGCCCGCGTTTGTATCAGGCGGCGGCCGGCGCGTTGCTGTACCTGCTGAAAAAAACCGCCGGCCGGCGCGGCGCATTGCGCAAATTTCCGCTGGCCGGCGGGTGGACCCAAAGCCGCGATTTGCCGGTGCCCGAGGGCAAAACTTTTCTGCGCCGCTGGGCGCGGGGGGAGCGGTGAAAGCCGGCAACGACGCCGCGCGCGCCGAGATTTTGCGCGCCATCCGCCGCGCCCTGGGCCGCGACGGCCCCCTCGACCCGGGCATCGCCCGCGCCCTCGCAGCGCGCGCCGCACAGCCGCACCCGCGCCCGCACTACAGCGCCGGCCTGGCGCAGCGCTTCGCGCAAAAATTGCGCGCCGCCGACGGCAGCGTGGACTTCGCCGACAACCTTGCCGGCATCGCGGCGCGGGTGGACGCATACCTCGCGCGCCACAAGCTCGGCAACACGGTGGCGCTGGCCCCCGACCGCCGCCTGGACCGAATCCCGTGGCCGGCGCACTGGCAAGCCGAGCGCCGCAACGCGCGCCCCGGCGACGGCGTCGGCATCACCCCGGCTTTCGCCGCCGTCGCCGAAACCGGCAGCGTGGCGCTGAGCGCCTCGGCCCAAACCCCGGCCGCGCTTAACCTCCTGCCGGCGACCCACATCGTCATCGTGGAGGAACAACAAATCGTCCCCTATATGGAGGATGTGTGGCAACTCCTGCGCGCCGCCAACCACAACCCGCGCGCCCTGTTCTTCATCACCGGCCCCTCGCGCACCGCCGACATAGAACAAACCCTGCAACTCGGCGCGCATGGGCCTACGCGGTTTTTTGTGGTGGTGCGGCGGTGAGGAACATGGGATAAGATAAATTCGACAGCGCGGTGTGACATGTCGTCCGCTGTGGCTACACTGAAAACAAGAGGCATCGACATGAATCCCACCCGCACCGCTGAAATCGCACTTAATTTAAAACTGGCCGAGTTGCTCAGACAACAGCACATCCCCGCCGCGGGTGAGCGGCTCCATGAGCGGTTGCAGTACGATTGCCTGGTGGTTCGAGACGATGACATTGTCTCCATTGAGGCGGAATTCGCCCCCGCCGGGAATGTTAAAGCCGAGGCGGCCGGTCGCATCGGGAAAAGACTGGAAGGCAAAGCCGTTGGTTTGGTCGTTGCCCTGGTTTACCCCTCGCGCCTGCGCAATGCGGCCGATAAGGACATTGGTGATGAACTGGGCAAATGCGCAGATTTGAAATTCTCTTTCGGGGAAATCGATGAGAATAAAATGAACCCGCCGCTTCTTTTCGACGGCAAAAAATCCGACGCCCGCCCAATTCGATGGAGCGCCGAAGAGACGGGAAGTGTGGACACCCTTGCCAATCACCTGTGGTCGCGCTGGACGGAAAACAGGAGCATCGGCGAGAAGTTCGATGAACTGGTCGCGCAACTCGATACGAGTGTGCAACAAGCCGCCGATGTGATTTACCGCAATCGGGCGGCGCGGCAAAATATTATCAAAGCCCTGGGCCTGGACATGCTTGGCATTGATGAAGGGGCCTCGCTACGGGCGGCTTCCCTTATTTTGTGCAACGCGCTTCTTTTTCATGAGCTGCTGTCGAGAATCCCCGGCCTTCCATCAACGCCGGTGTCCAACGATATGGACCGCGACAGGGCGGCTGAGGACTGGCAGGCCATTCTTGATATCAACTGGTATCCGGTATTCGGGCCGGCACTTGAGGCCTTGCGTTACATGAACTCCAACACGGCCGCCGAGTCTTTGACCTTGTTGCGTCCGGCCGCCAAAAAACTTGCATGGTCAAACATTCCCGCGCGCCATGATTTGTCGGGGCGTGTTTTTCACCGCCTGCTCATCGGCGGGAAATATCTCAGCCCGAACTACACCACCATCACCGCCGCCATTATTTTATCCACGCTTGCACTTGAGGGCGTGGACATCGACTGGGGCGACACCGGGCAAATTAAGAAGCTCGACATAACCGACCCGGCCTGCGGCACCGGCACCCTGCTGGTGGCCGCCGCGGAGGAAATCAGACGCCGCCATTTCCGCGCCTCTCTGGATGCGGGCAAAACCCCTGCGGAAAGCCTTGGCCGGGATATTCTGCAACATACCCTGCGCGGTCGCGATGTGGTTCTTGCGGCGGTGCATCTCACCGCCGCCACTCTTGCGATGATGGAAACATCGCAAAAAATCAACCGCACCCAACTCGCCCAAATGCCGCTGACGGTTGACAGATCAAACAAAGACGCGCCGATACCGTATCTCGGCAGTTTGGATTATCTGTCCACCAGCCAGACAAAACCCCGGCCCATTAATCTGCCTGACGCCCCCAAAAGCGTCACCGGCGGCGGTGAGCAGTGCGTGGTTGATGAGCTGGAATCGGTTGACGTGGCCATTCTCAATCCGCCGTTTTTCAAGTCTCAAGGGGCCACCGTCGCCAAAGATGGCAAAAAAGAATGGAAGCCGTTTTTTGGTTTAATGACAAGGCCCGAAGACGCTGCCGCCATGCGCAAAGAATTGCAACGCCGCTTGTCAAAATTACCCGCCAGTATGAAAGCCGGCGGCTCCGCTTTCATCTGCCTTGCGGATGAAGCACTCAGCAACGACGGCACTTTGGCACTCGATGAGTCCTCAATTCCTGACATTTCCGACACGCCCGGGGCTGTTTGCTCCATTCGGTCCAGCACCAACGGCAAATCGTGGGGAGAAGTCATTAAGGTGACTTTGCCCAATCATCAGAGCTGCAAAATACCAGACATTGGCAGGTTTATCAGCGGTGCCACGGCATTTTGCAATAGCGAGTTGGCCCAGACCGCCTGGCACCTTGTCCAAGGCAATTTATATTTGCCGGGGAAAACCCCCGTAAATATTCCCACATGCACGGTCGGTAAAATAGGGGACGCCGGCCCTTCGGGTATACAAATTAAAGGAAGGGCCGCCCCGGGCGATATGATGCCTGTTGGCAAGTCGGGCTATCCGGCAATTTGGCACCACGATGCAGACAGCATCACAAAAATCGAGGCTAAGCCCAATGCCAGCATAGTCGCTAAAAAGGGACGGGAAAAAGAAGTCAACCGTCTTTGGCGCCTTGCCGGCCGCGTCCACATAGCCAAAGAATTTCGTTTGAACACGCAACGTGCAACGGCAGTGTGGTCGCCGAAAAAAATGCTCGGTGTTCGTTCCTGGAACACACTGAAAATACACTTTCAAGAGCCCGCGGCGGCCAGAGAGAAAGCCCTCATTCTATGGCTCAATTCCACTCTCGGAATTCTTTTGTCAATTACACATGCCAACCGCCCTTACCCCGGGCGCATTGACACGCCTTTGGCGGGATTGCGCGAACTGCCGGTTTTGGATGTCCGCACGCTCAGCGCAGTCGCATGCGAAGAGGCGAACCTTTTGTGGAAAGAGGTGTCCCAGTCCGCCCTGTTGCCCTTTTCCCGCGCAAATGACGATTCAACCCGCCAAAAGATTGACCGACTTTTTGCCAAAAAGATATTAAAACTCCCGGACAATGCGATAGATGAAATCGCCGGTCTGCGCAAACGGATGGGCGCCGAGTCCATTGTCAGAGGAACTAGAAAAGCAACGCCAACGGCCAGATAGACTGGCCGGTCTTGCCCTGTGTTATTTCTGCAGTGGCGGGGAGATTGGGGGAATTTCAGCCCGGCTTGTAGGACTCACGTTGTTCCCTGACCGCCGACTGCAGTTCATCCAGGGCGAACATCCGCGGCCGAAACACGACAAAGCCGTTATCAAGCCGCTTAAGTTTCCCGCCCCATTGGTTTTCCCAATCTTTGTAGGGCTTGCTTTTTTCTCCGTTGCGCAAATACAGCCGAGGCGGCGTGAGTTTGTAGGGCAGTTGGACGACGGTTTGTCGGTATTTGGAAATCTTGTGCGGCGCGCGCACCTCCCGGCTGTAGGTTTCTTTTTTGATTTGAATATTAATCGGCTCGCTTCCGCCCGGCGACACCCGAATGTCGATACCTTTCCAGTCAAGCTCCGCGCTCATTTCCACCGTGATGCCGGGCAGAACCGTCCGAATCGCGTAGCCTCCCTGTATCTGGGTCAGAATACTGGCCCACGTCCGGTACATCCGGGCCGGCAGCCCGCGCCAGAAAGTTTCCTCGCTGAACTGCGCCTTAGTCTGGAACGCGACCAGCGGCGTTTTTAATTCCTCCTTGTATATTGCGTAAAAACTGTCGAAATCGGGCAGGCCGGCCAGCCGCCCCGGCTTCCAGTATTCCCGGTAAAGATGGCGCAGCGGCTGTATCTCGCGCGGCATATCCAACTCCACAAGTTTGATATGCGCGTATTTTTTGTGGTGGGCATCGAGTTTGATTCCCGAAAGAAACACCTCAAACGCCTTGAGTTCATCTAACTCGCTCATAAGCCAGCCACCCCTCCGCCAGGGCCACATAATCCGGGTTGATTTCTATGCCGTGGTAGTCCACGCCCATGCTTCGCGCCACCACGCATTCCGAGCCGGAGCCGGAAAAGGGCACCAGCAGTTTCCCGCCCCCGCCATTGACTGCCGACTGAATCAACTGCCGGGTCAGCGCCGAGGGTTTTTGCGTCGGATGCTTGATGATTTCATGGCCGTCGTGCTCCCGCAGCGCCCCGGGCTCATGCACGGTGCCGCCGCAGGTTTTGCACAAAAACCAGCGCTCGGCCCGCCCGGCACCGCCGGCCAGCGCCGGCACCCGCAACACATCCCGCGGCAGGGCGCCGCGGGGATGGGCGTTATACACCGTCCGCCGGCCCTTGTTGCTGTAGCGGCACTTGGTCTCCCGCCGCACCCGGCCCGCACAGCGCAAGTAGTTTTCCCCATATGGCACCCGCACCTCGTCCACATTCACCTGCGGCCGCCGCCCGCGCCACAAACACAGAATGGTCTCGTGGCTTCTCTGCCAGAACTTCAGTTGCGGCACGGTTTTGTTGGTGTAGTGCCAGATAAGCCACCGCTGCTTGTCCATCGGGCAGCGGACCGCAATGTGCGCCAGCACTTCCGGAAAACCGTACACAAAAACCGGCTGGCTTTCCTTCACCAGCCGCAGGCACTCGCCAATCCACGCCGTGGACCACGCCAGATATTCGCCAATCTCGCGGCTGTCGGTGTTGTTGCCGAAGTTCTTGCCGATGTTGTACGGCGGGTCGGCGATAATCAGGTCAAAAATCCCCCCGCCCGGGATGGCGCGCAACGATTCCAGAACATCACCGCAGACAATCCCGCCCGCGGAAGACGGCTTGGAAAAGGCGATGGGACTGGTGACGGCGGCAGGCATCTCAGTGGGAGTTTTTGTATAATGAAACATCGCCCGGGAGTGAAAACAGTCTATCACGTTTCCGTATTCTACAAAGCCGCCAAACCAAAACCACCCATGCCCCCTCCCCGGCAAGCAACCTACACCCGCGCCGAGCTCATTCGTTGCGGGCGGGGGGAGTTGTTTGGGACGGGGAATGCGCAGTTGCCGCTGCCGCCGATGCTGATGTTTGACCGCATCACGCGCATCTCCGAGAACAGCGGCGCGCATGGCAAGGGGTCGGTTTGCGCGGAGTTGGATATTCATCCCGGGCTGTGGTTTTTTGACTGCCATTTTCAGGGCGACCCGGTGATGCCGGGCTGCCTGGGGCTGGATGCGCTGTGGCAACTGGTGGGGTTTTACCTCGGCTGGCTGGGCGCGCCGGGGCGCGGGCGGGCGCTGGGCTCGGGCGGGATTCGGTTCAGCGGACAGGTGACGCCGCGCAACAAACTGCTCACCTACCAACTGGATTTCAAGCGCGTGATTATGCGCCGCATGACCATGGGCATCGCCGACGGCATGGTGTCCGCCGACGGCCGGCCCATTTACCACGGTGAAGATTTGCGCGTCGGTTTGTTCCGCGGCGGTGAGGGTGATGGTTAAAGACAACAGCCGCCGCGTGGTGGTCACCGGCCTCGGCATCGTCTCCAGCATTGGCTGCAACGCCGGGCAGGTGGCCCGCGCCCTGCGCGACGGCGCCAGCGGCATCCGCCATAATTCAGAGTACGCCGAGCTCGGTTTCCGCAGCCAGGTGTGCGGCCCGGTGGAACTGGATTTGGCGGCGCTCATTGACCGCAAGATTTTGCGCTTCATGGGTGACGCCGCCGCCTTCAACTATCTCGCCATGCGGCAGGCCATCGACGATTCCGGACTCAGTGCCGCCATGGTCTCCCACCCGCGCACCGGGCTCATCGTCGGCACCGGCGGCGCGTCCACCGCCAACGTCAGCCTCGCCGTGGACACCCTGCGCGAGCGCGGCATTCGCCGGGTGGGCCCCTACATGGTGCCGCGCACCATGTCCAGCACCGCCTCGGCCGGCCTCGGCACCGCTTTCGCCATCAAGGGCGCCTCCTACTCCATCAGTTCGGCCTGCTCCACCAGCGCCCACTGCATCGGCCACGCCGCGGAACTGATTCAACTGGACAAACAGGACATCGTCTTCGCCGGCGGCGGCGAGGAGGTGCACTGGACGCTGACCATGCTGTTCGACGCCATGGGCGCATTGTCATCCAAATTCAACGACTCCCCGCGGCGCGCCTCGCGCCCATATGACGCTGGCCGCGACGGCTTCGTCATCTCCGGCGGCGGCGGCGTGCTGGTGATGGAGGAGTTGCAGCATGCACGCAGGCGCGGCGCGCGCATCATCGCCGAACTCACCGGCTACGGCGCCACTTCCGACGGCGCCGACATGGTGCAGCCCTCCGGCGAAGGCGCGGTGCGCTGCATGCAAGCCGCGCTGGCCGGCATCGACGGCAGGGTGGACTATGTCAACGCCCACGGCACCAGCACCCCGGCCGGCGACATCGTGGAGTTGAACGCGCTGGCCGAGGTGTTCGGCGGCGCGGACCGGGTGCCGCCCATCTCGGCCACCAAATCACTCAGCGGCCACGCCCTCGGCGCCGCCGGCGTGAACGAGGCGGTCTACACCCTGCTGATGATGCGGGACAATTTCATCGCCGCCAGCGCCAATCTGGAAACCCCGGATGCGGGCGCCGCCGGTTTTCCCATCGTCACCGAAAGCCGCGACGCCGAGCTCAACACCGCGCTTTCCAACAGCTTCGGTTTCGGCGGCACCAACTGCTGTCTGGTGTTCAGCAAAGTGAACTTGTGACCGCCGGCCGCGGCTGGGCGGCGGCTCAGCGCTTCATGGATTGAAAAAACTCGGCGTTGTTTTTTGTCGCGCGCAGTTTGTCCAGCAGAAACTCAATCGCCTGGGTGTCCTCCATGGGGTGCAGCAACTTGCGCAACAGCCAGATTTTCTGCAACTCGGCGGGGTCGGTGAGCAACTCCTCGCGGCGGGTGCCGGAGCGGCTGATAATCACCGCCGGGTAAACGCGCTTCTCGGCGATGCGGCGGTCCAGGTGAATCTCCAGGTTGCCGGTGCCCTTGAACTCCTCGTAAATCACGTCGTCCATCTTGGAGCCGGTGTCAATGAGCGCGGTGGCGAGGATGGTGATGCTGCCGCCCTCCTCCACATTGCGCGCCGCGCCGAAGAAGCGCTTCGGCCGCTGCAGGGCGTTGGCGTCCACGCCGCCAGTGAGCACCTTGCCGGAGGCCGGCGCCACCGTGTTGTAGGCGCGCGCCAGGCGGGTGATGGAGTCGAGGAGGATGACCACGTCCTGCTTGGTTTCCACCAGCCGCTTGGCCTTCTCCAGCACCATCTCGGCGACCTGCACATGGCGCGCCGCCGGCTCGTCAAAGGTGGATGACACCACCTCGCCGCGCACCGTGCGCTGCATCTCGGTCACCTCCTCCGGCCGCTCGTCGATCAGCAGCACTATCAGTCGGCACTGCGGCTCGCTGGCGGTGATGGAGTGGGCGATCTGCTGCAGCATCACCGTCTTGCCGGTCTTCGGCGACGACACCAGCAGCCCGCGCTGGCCCTTGCCGATGGGGGCGATGATGTCGATGACGCGCCCGGTCAGCGACTCCGCCGAACCGTTTTCCCGCTCCAGACGAATGCGCTGGTCGGGGTGCAGCGGGGTCAGGTTCTCAAACAGAATGCGGTGCTTGGATTGTTCCGGGGTCTGGCCGTTGATGGTTTCCACTTTGAGCAGCGCGAAATAGCGCTCGGAATCCTTGGGCGGCCGTATCTCGCCCACCACGCTGTCGCCGGTGCGCAAATTGAAGCGGCGTATCTGGCTCGGCGACACGTAAATGTCGTCCGGCCCGGCCAGGTACGAACTGGAGGACGAGCGCAAAAAACCGAAGCCGTCGGGCAGGATTTCCACCACGCCCTCGCCGGCGATGTTCTCGCCCTTGCGCGACAGCGCCTTGAGGATGGAAAACACCTGGTCCTGCTTGCGCATGCGGCCGACGTTTTCCAGGTTGAGTTCCCGCGCCAGTTCGGCGAGTTCCGCGGCCGGTTTGGTTTTAAGTTCGGTAAGATTGAGGGACATGGATGGCTACCTGGGGTTTGCGGCCCCGCCCGAACGGTCGTCGGCGGGGAGGAGGGATGAAACCGGCGGAGTGTCCGCCGGCGGTGGTTTTATGGTATTCTGCTACAGGCTTTCGTCGAGAAAAGCGGTGATTTGGGATTTGGACAGCGCCCCGACTTTGGTCGCTTCCACCGCGCCGTTTTTGAACAGCATTAAAGTCGGGATGCCGCGAATGCCGTATTTGGGCGGGGTTTCCGGATTCTCGTCAATGTTAAGTTTGGCGATTTGCAAACGGCCGTCGTATTCGCCGGCGATTTGCTCCAGAGCCGGCGCGATGGCCTTGCACGGTCCGCACCACTCGGCCCAGTAGTCCACCAGGACCGGTTGCGGCGCCTTGAGAACCAGATTCTCAAAGTCGGCATCGCTCACTTGAATAATGTTCGACGCATTTGGCATTGCAAGTCAACCTCAAACACAATGTGTGAATGAAAAACAAAAGGGGAACATCGCCGCTGAGCCGCTGCTGAGCATGTGTGCTTGAGCATTCGCCAAGGGCGCCGGTGGGAGGCCCGGGCTTCCCGCCTGCCGCGCATGGTAGACCCAGAACACCGCACAATGCAAGCCCCCGGCGAAAAAATTCCCGCTCCCGCGATGCAGGAAAAACACCTTAGCAATCAAAAATTTACCGATTTTGACCTGGCGCCCTCGCTGTTGCGGGGCCTGGCCGACCTCGGATTCACCCACTGCACGCCCATTCAGGCGCTGGTCCTGCCGCTGGCGCTGGCCGGGCGCGATGTGGCCGGCCAGGCGCAAACCGGCACCGGCAAAACCGCCGCTTTCCTGCTCACCCTGTTCAACCGCCTGATTAACAACCCGCAGCCGCCGCCCCCCACCTGCCGTCCGCGCGCGGTGATTCTTGCGCCCACCCGCGAACTGGCGATTCAGATTCACAAAGACGCCCAGGCCATCGGCAAGTACACCGCCCTCCGCCTCGGCCTGGTCTACGGCGGCATCCATTACGACAAACAGCGCGAGGAAGTCGCCGCCGGCGTGGACGTCCTCACCGGCACCCCCGGCCGCCTGCTGGATTACTACCGCCAGGGCGTGTTCGGCCTGGATGCCGTGGAGGTCGCGGTGCTGGACGAGGCCGACCGCATGTTTGACCTCGGTTTCATCCGCGACATCCGCTACGTGTTGCGCCGCATGCCGCCGGCCGCCGGCCGCCAGTCCATGCTGTTTTCCGCCACCCTGTCGCTGCGGGTGAACGAACTGGCCTACGAGCACATGAACAGCCCCCGGCGGCTGGTGGTGGAAAGCGCCACCCCCACCGCCGAAAAAATTGAAGAGAGTTTGTTCTTCCCCGCCGCCGAGGAAAAAATCCCGCTGCTGGTGCAACTGCTGCGCCAGTTGCCGGTGGAGCGCTGCCTGGTTTTCGTCAACACCCGCATCGCCGCCGACACCGTGCACCGCTGGCTGCAGAACAACGGCGTGGACTCCGGCGTCCTCTCCGGCGACATCCCGCAACAGAAGCGCGAACGGCTGCTGGAGTCGTTCCGCGCCGCGCGCACCACGGTGATGGTCGCCACCGACGTCGCCGCCCGCGGCCTGCACATCGCCGGCGTCAGCCACGTGGTCAACTTTGACCTGCCGCAGGATTGCGAGGATTATGTGCACCGCGTCGGCCGCACCGCCCGCGCCGGGGCCAGCGGCGTTGCCTTAAGTTTCGCCTGCGACAAATACGCCGTGCATCTGCCCGAGATTGAAAACTTCATCGGCCGCAAAATCCCCCGCCGCCCGCCGCCGCCCGGCCCAATGCCCGTCTCTTATAC
>RKSH01000107.1 GCA_007570945.1 Gammaproteobacteria bacterium
CGGTCAAACTGGTTGTCGCGCTGAAAGTCCGGCGCCTCGCGCAAATATTGCGCCAGGGTGCCGTCGCTGATGCGGTAGCCATGGTCGCGCGCATCGTCGGCCAGCAACCGCTCGCGCACCAGTTCATCCACCACTTGTTGCTTGAAGGCGCGGCTGGCAAACCATTCCGGGTCGGCGTCGCGGTCGGCCGCGCTCATCTGCCGCCGCCGCTCGGCGAGGATGTTTTGGTACTCGTAGTAATCAATCTCAACGCCGTTGATGTCGGCGATGTCCACGATGGCCTCGCCCTGGAAATATTCGCTGATGCCCCAGAAGGCGAAAGGAATGCACAGCAGCCCGACAATAAACCAGGCAATCCAGCCGCTGGCGCGGTCACGAATGGCGGTGAGCATGGTTCAAACGGTGGTTGGTGAACGGGGCGGCGAGTGTAGCACGGCGGGGACGGTGGTTGCAGTGCATGAAGCGGTGGTTGCGACGGTGAACATGACGGTTGCGGCGGTAAAGGCGACGGTTGCAGTGCTAAACATGGCGGTTGCAGCGGCGAAGTCACCCGCACTGGGCGCGGTGGCGCAGGGCGTGGTCGGTGAGCACCAGGGCCAACATGGCCTCGGCGATGGGAATGGCGCGGATGCCGACGCACGGGTCGTGGCGGCCGGTGACGCTGATGTCGGCGGGGTTGCCGGCGGTGTCCACGGTGCGGCCCTTGATGCGGATGCTGGAGGTGGGCTTGAAGGCGATGCTGACCAAAATGTCCTGGCCGGTGGTGATGCCGCCGAGCACGCCGCCGGCGTTGTTGGTGGCGAAGCCGTCCACGGTGAGCTCGTCGCGGTGGACGCTGCCAAGTTGCGCCACGCTGGCGAAGCCGGCGCCGACCTCCACGCCCTTGACCGCGTTGATGCTCATCATGGCGGCGGCGATGGCGGCGTCCACGCGGTCAAACACCGGCTCGCCCCAGCCGGCCGGCGCGCCGCTGGCGCACAGGTGAAGACGGGCGCCGGCCGAGTCGCCGCTCTTGCGCAACTCGTCCAACAACTGCGCCATGGCCGGCACCTGGGCGGGGTCGGCGCAAAAGAACGGGTTATTGTCCACCTCATCCCAGTCGGCCACCGAGGCGCGGATGGCGCCCAGTTGGGTCAGGCAGCCGCGGATGCGGACGCCGAATTGTTCGGCCAGGTATTTGCGCGCGACGGCGCCGGCCGCCACCCGCGCCGCGGTCTCGCGCGCCGAGGCGCGGCCGCCGCCGCGGTGGTCGCGGACGCCGTATTTTTTGTGGTAGGTGAAGTCGGCATGGCCGGGGCGGAATAAATCCCTAATCGCGTCGTATTCGCGCGGCCGCTGGTCCACGTTGTCAATCACCAGCGCGATGGGCGCGCCGGTGGTTTGCCCCTCAAACACGCCGGACAGAATCCGCACCCGGTCGGCCTCGCGCCGCTGGCTGGTAAACCGCGACGCCCCCGGCCGGCGGCGGTCCAGGTCAGGCTGAATGTCGCCCTCCGCCAAGGCCACCGCCGGCGGGCAGCCGTCCACCACGCAACCGACGGCCGGCCCGTGGCTCTCGCCGAAAGTGGTGACGGCGAAATTTCTGCCGATGGTGTTGCCGGGCATGAATCAGGCGCGGGGCAGGGTGACGCCGCGCTGGCCCTGGTATTTGCCGGCGCGGTCTTTGTACGACGTTTCGCAGGGCTCGTCGCCCTGGAAAAAGACCACCTGGGCGATGCCCTCGTTGGCGTAGACTTTTGCCGGCAGCGGGGTGGTGTTGGAAAATTCCAGGGTGGCGTGGCCTTCCCACTCCGGTTCAAACGGCGTGACATTGACGATGATGCCGCACCTGGCGTAGGTGGATTTGCCAAGGCACACGGTCAGCACATCGCGCGGGATGCGGAAAAATTCCACGGTGCGGGCCAGGGCGAAAGAGTTGGGCGGGATGATGCACACCTCGCCGCGGTAGTCGACAAAACTGTTCTCGTCAAAGCGCTTGGGGTCGACGATGGCCGAGTTGATGTTGGTGAAAATCTTAAATTCGTCGGAGCAGCGGATGTCGTAGCCGTAACTGGAGGTGCCGAAAGAAACCACGCGCCCGCCGTCGACGGCGCCGATTTGCCGCGGCACAAATGGTTCAATCATGCCGTGCTCCACCGCCATGCGGCGGATCCATTTGTCGGATTTGACGCTCATGTGTTTTGCACCACAATGTCGGGAAAGGCCGCGCTGTAGTCCTTGCGCTGTGCGGCCAGCCGCGCCGCGGTGGTTCTGGCGATGGCGAGGTAGGCGCGCGCCACCGGGTGTTCCGGATCGGCGGTGACGGTGGGCCGGCCGCCGTCGGCGTCCTCGCGCACCTTCATGGCAAGCGGCACCTTGCCGAGCAATGCAACGCCGTAGTCGCGCGCCATCCTCTCGCCGCCGCCGGCGCCGAACACCGCCTCCGCATGGCCGCACTTGGGGCAGACATGGCCGCTCATGTTCTCCACCACGCCGAACACCGGAATCTCCACCTTCTCAAACATCTTGTACGCCTTGCGCGCATCCAGCAGCGCGATGTCCTGCGGCGTGGTCACAATCACCGCGCCGGTGACCGGCACCTTCTGCGCCAGCGTCAGTTGAATGTCGCCGGTGCCGGGCGGCAGGTCGATGACCAGATAATCCAGATTGTCCCACGCCGTGTCCTTGAGCAGTTGCTCCAGGGCCTGGGTCACCATCGGCCCGCGCCAAATCATGGGCGTCTCCTCGTCAATGAGAAACCCGATGGACATGGTTTGCAAACCGTGGCTCAGCACCGGCTCCATGCTGCGGCCGTCCTTGGACTCGGGCTTTTGGTTCACGCCCATCATGCGCGGCTGGCTGGGGCCGTGGATGTCGGCGTCCAAAATGCCGGCGCGGGCGCCTTCGGTGGACAGCGCCAGGGCCAGGTTGGCGGCGACGGTGGACTTGCCGACGCCGCCCTTGCCGGAGGCGACGGCGATGATGTTCTTGACGCCGCGCAGGGGCTTGGCGCCTTTTTGCACCGAGTGGGTGTTGACCTTGGTGGTGACGGTGACCTCGGCGGCGGCGGCCAGGGCGGCGTCCAGTTCGCCGATGCGCGCTTTCACCTGGTCGGCGAGGGCCGGATGCCACGAGCGCGCCGGGTAGCCGAGGGCGATGTCCACCCGCAATGCGCCGTTGTCCAGCGATACGCCGCGCACCGCCTTGGCCGCGCCGAGGGCGGCGCCGCTGTGGGGGTCGGCGATGGATTCCACGCTTTGCTGAATCTGGGCGGCGGTGACGGCGGTCATTGCAGTTCACTTTCCAGTGAAAAAACGGCATTATACCACGCCGCCCCGCGCACTCCCCGGGCCGCCGCACATGACCGCCAGGCCGCACAAAAAACAGCCGCGAAAAATTCTCGTCACCAGCGCCCTGCCCTACGCCAACGGGCCGCTGCACATCGGCCACATGCTGGAGTACATCCAGAGCGACATCTGGGTGCGCTTTCAGCGGTTGCGCGGCCACGAGATTTACCATGTGTGCGCCGACGACGCCCACGGCACGCCCATCATGTTGCGCGCGCGCGACGACGGCGTCACGCCGGAGGAGTTAATCGCGCGCATGGAAAAAGAGCACCGCGACGACTACCGCGACTTCGGCATTTCCTTCGACAACTACCACTCCACCCACTCCGAGGAAAACCGCGCCATCGCCGAGGGCATTTTCGCCGCGCTGCAAGGCGGCGGACACATCGCGCGGCGCGAGATTGAGCAGTCATATGACGCGGCGGAAAAAATGTTTCTGCCCGACCGTTTCATCAAGGGTGAGTGTCCGCGCTGCGGCGCCGCCGAGCAGTACGGCGACAGTTGCGAAAACTGCGGCAGCACCCACACCCCGGCCGAGTTGCGCAACCCGGTGTCGGTGATTTCCGGCAGTACGCCGGTGCTGAAATCATCCGAGCATTATTTTTTCCGCCTCGGCGATTTTTCCGAATTTCTCAAGGAGTGGGTGGACGGCGGCCACTTGCAAGAGGACGCGCGCAACAAAGTCTCCGAATGGTTCGCCGACGGCCTGCGCGACTGGGACATCTCGCGCGACGCGCCCTACTTCGGCTTCACCATCCCCGGCGAGAGCGGCAAATATTTTTATGTGTGGCTGGACGCGCCCATCGGCTACATGGCCAGTTTCAAAAATTTGTGCGACAAAAAAGGCCTGGACTTCGACGAATTCTGGCGCGCCGGCAGCGAGACAGAGTTGTACCACTTCATCGGCAAGGACATTCTTTATTTTCACGCGCTGTTCTGGCCGGCCATGCTGCACGGCGCCAACCACCGCAAACCGAGCGCGCTGTTCGCCCACGGCTTTCTCACCGTGGACGGGCGGAAAATGTCCAAGAGCCGCGGCACTTTCATCATGGCGCGCACCTACCTAAACCACCTCGCGCCGGATTATTTGCGCTACTACTTCGCGGCCAAACTCAACCACCGCGTGGAGGACCTGGACCTTAATCTGGAGGACTTCGTGCGCCGCGTGAACTCCGACCTGGTGGGCAAAGTGGTCAACATCGCAAGCCGCAGCGCCGGTTTTGTGCACCAGCACTTCGGCGGCAAACTCGGCGGCGCGCTGGACGATGAAACGTTGTTCGCCGAGTTCACCGCCGCGGCCGCCACCGTCGCCGACCATTTTGAGCGGCGCCGCTACAGCCGGGCGGTGCGGGTAATCATGGACCTCGCCGACCGCGCCAACCGCTACTGGAGCGCGGCGCGGCCGTGGGAGTTGGCCGGCGCCGGTGGTGATGGCGAGGGCGAAAGTGACGCCGGCGCGCGCGACAAACTGCTTGCGGTATGCACCCAGTCGCTGAACATGTTCCGCATCCTGGCCGGGTTTCTGGCGCCGGTGACGCCGGCGTTGGCGCGGCGCGCCGGGGATTTTCTGCGCGTCGACTTAAGCGCGGCCGGCGGCTGGGACGATTTGCAGACTCCGCTGTTGAACCATACAATCGCGCCTTTCACCCCGCTGCTTGCGCGCATTGACCGCCGCCAGGTGCGCAATATTGTGAACGATTCCAGGGATACAACCACCACTTCCGACGGTGCAACCGTCACGTCCGCCACTGCAACCACGGCCTCCGCCCATGAACCATTGGCCGCCGCCATCTGCATGGACGAGTTCACCAAAGTGGACCTGCGAGTGGCGCGCATCGTCAAGGCCGAGGCCGTGGCCGGCGCCGACAAACTGCTGCGACTCACCATGGACCTCGGCTTTGAAACGCGCACCGTGTTCGCCGGCATCAAGCCGGCATATGCGCCCGCCGATTTGGAAGGCCGGCTCGCCGTGGTGGCGGCCAACCTGGCGCCGCGCAAGATGCGCTTCGGCGTTTCCGAAGGCATGGTGCTGGCGGCCGGGCCGGGCGGCGGCGACATCTGGCTGCTGTCCGCCGACGCCGGCGCGCCGCCGGGCAGCCGGGTGAAATGACCGCTGACGCCGGCCGCCCCACCGCCGCCGACCTCGACCGCTGCCTGCCGCAAACCCAGTGCACCGCCTGCGGCTACCCGTCCTGCCGCGACTACGCCGAAGCCATGGCCGCCGGCCGCGCCGACTTAAATCGCTGCCCGCCGGGCGGCGAGGTGACGGTGCAACTGCTGGCCAAAGCATTGCGCGCGCCGGCCAAACCATTGGCCGCGGACGTGCCAGCGCCCATGCCGCGCAAGGTGGCGCGCATTGTGGAAGCCGAGTGCATCGGTTGCGCGCTATGCACGCCGGCCTGCCCCACCGACGCCATTGTGGGCGCCGCCAAAACCATGCACAGCGTGCTCGCCGCGCGCTGCACCGGTTGCGGTTTGTGCCTGCCGCCATGCCCCATGGACTGCATTGAGCTGCGGCCGGCGGCGGCCGGGGAAAGCGGACCATGGCGCGACTACGGCATGGCCGAGGCCGAAAATTTTCGCGCATACAAACAAGCGCGCGGCCGGCGGCTGCGACAACGCCGCGGTGAGAAAAAAACGCCGCTGTCCACCATGCGCATACGCGAACAAATTTCCGCCGCCGTGGCGCGGGTGCGGGCGCGGCGGGTTGACTTATAAAAATGCCGGCAAAAAAGAAAGCCGCAAAAAACGCCCGCGCCGAATCGCGGCTGAACGTTGCGCAACGCCGCGAATTTTTTCGGCGGCTGAAAAAAATCATTCCCGAACCGCGCACCGAGTTGCGCCACCGCTCGCCGTTTGAGTTGCTGGTGGCGGTGGTCCTGTCGGCGCAGGCCACCGATGTTTCGGTGAACAAGGCCACCGCCACCCTGTTCAAGACCGCCAGCACGCCGGCGGCAATAAAAAAACTCGGCGCCGCAAAATTGAAAAAGCACATCCAGTCCATCGGCCTCTACAACACCAAGGCGAAAAATATTCTGCGCACCTGCGGCCTGTTAATTAAACGGCACGGCGGTGAAGTCCCCGATAACCGCGCCGACTTGCAGGCCCTGCCCGGCGTCGGCCGCAAAACCGCCAATGTAATTCTGAACACCGCTTTCGGCCACGCCACCATCGCCGTGGACACCCACATTTTCCGCGTCTGCAACCGCACCGGCCTCGCCCCCGGCCGCACCCCCTTGGCCGTGGAGCAAACCCTGCTCGCCGCCGTGCCGCGCCGCTGCCAACAGCACGCCCACCACTGGCTCATCCTCCACGGCCGCCACACCTGCACCGCCCGCA
The DNA here is from genome assembly GCA_007570945.1 of Gammaproteobacteria bacterium. Taxonomy (GTDB): domain Bacteria; phylum Pseudomonadota; class Gammaproteobacteria; order Arenicellales; family Spongiicolonaceae; genus Spongiicolonus. Next base: position 6,666 of record RKSH01000107.1, read on the forward strand.
AACCAAAATGCGGCCAGTGCGCGGTGCGGGATTTGTGTTTGTTTGAGGGGAAGACGGGTTAATGCGCCGTCTGCATTTTGCATGCCGG
>RKSH01000146.1 GCA_007570945.1 Gammaproteobacteria bacterium
TGTCAAGGGGGGTTCGATGGGGGCGGGGATAGCACAAGTCCGGCTGTGGTTGCAACGGATTTTAATTGGGTTTATATTGACCGAATCGCAAACCCGACCTTGGGCAAATTCGATGGCGCACAGCACAAGAAAAACGGCCGGCAAGAAAACCGCGCGGCGCACCGCAACGCGCGACTCCATGGACATTGACGGCTACGTCGCCCAGCGCGGCCGCGCCGAGATGGTGAAGCGGGTGCGCGAGAAAATCAACCAACTCGGCGTCACCTACATTTACTACCAGTTTATTTCGGTCACCGGCCGCATTGTGGGCAAGGGCGTGCCCGCCGACCACTGGGAAAACATCGCCCGGCGCGGCTTTCAATTGGTATACGGCTCCACCGCCAACCTTTTTCTCAACCGCCACGGCCAGTACATCGGCTACGGGCCCGAGGCCGCCGAACTGGTGGGCATTCCCGACCCGGAAACTTTCTGCCAGTTGCCGTGGGACAAGCGCGTGGCGCGGGTGTTTTGCGTGTGCTTTCGCAACCGCGAAGAGCGCGTCAACCCCGGCGGCTTTCTCACCTCCGACTGCCGCGGCAACCTGAAGCGCATTCACGCCGATTTTCAGCGCAAGCACAAACTTCACCTGCGCGCCGGCACCGAGCCGGAAATGATGTGGCTGAAGCGCGGCGAGGACGGCAAGCCGGCCGGCGGATTTTCCAAGCCCTACTGCTACCACATCGACCAATTTGAATCGCTGCGTCCGGTGTCCATGCAAGTGGTGGAATACGCCCGCTTCATGGGCCTGGACATGGTGCAAGGCGACCACGAGGACGCGCCGGGGCAGTTGGAGTTGAACTGGATGTTTGACGAGGTGTTGCGCAACGCCGACCGTCTTTCCACCTACCGCCAGATTTGCGCCGAGGTGGCGCGCGAGCACAACCTGATTGCATGTTTCATGTCCAAGCCGTTCATGGGCGTGTCGGCCTCCGGCTGCCACCACAATATTTCGCTGTGGCGCGGCGGCACCGACAAGGTAAACAAACTGGGCCACAAAACGCTGCCCGGCATGGCCGGCAACTTCACCTACATGAGCGGCGGCGCCAACACTTTCATGCCCGACACCGCCGATGCGCAAAAGCCCGGCAAAACCGGCCTGATGGCCATCGGCGGAATCATGGCCCACCTCGGCGCCCTCACCGCCATCGGCTGCTCCACCGTCAATTCCTACCGCCGGCTGTGGGACACCGGCTTTTGGGCGCCGGTGTTCGCCGACTGGGGCTACCAAAACCGCACCACTGGCATGCGCGTGTCGGCGCCGGGGCGGTTTGAATACCGGGCGGTGGATTCGGCGGTGAACCCCTACCTGATGGGCGCCGGCATTCTCAAGGCCTTTGACGACGGCCTGGCGCGCAAACTGGACCCCGGCGAGCCCGAGGAGCGCAACATCTACCAGGCCATGGAGGCCGGCAAACAGGTCAAGAAACTGCCCATGTCCCTGGGCGAGGCGCTGGACCGCCTTGAAAAAGACGAGGTTATCCGCGCGGCCCTGCCGGAGGAGATGTTCAAGGTCTTCATGGAATACAAGCGCGACGAGTGGGAAAAGTTCATGGCCACCGTCACCCAGTGGGATGTGGACACCTACCTGGACTGCCTGCCCTGAGGCTTGCGCTATGTGCGGAATTGCCGGACTCATCCACCGCGGAAACAAATCCGACATCGGCGCGGAACTCACCGCCATGCTGCAGGCGCTTAAGCACCGGGGGCCCGATTCCACCGGCTTTGCGCTCTACGGTGACGGCGGCGATGGCGGCGGCGGGCGTTACGTGATGCGCTTCAAAGTCGCCGAGCAGGAGGACATCAGCAAGGGCTTCCACATCCACGAGCAGATGCGCCGCCGCCGGGAAACGGTGGACGCGCGCATGGCCGAGCGCGGCGCGGCGGTGGTGAGCGCCGAGCAGGCCACCGAATACGCCTTCCGCTATGTGTTCACCTATGACGGCGAGATGAAGCCATTGGCCGACTACATTGAGGACATCGACGGCGCCGAGATTCTGTCCATCGGCCGCTCCCTGGAACTGGTCAAGGACCTGGGCGACGCCGGGGAGATTGCCGGCCAATACGGCCTTACCGGCTTCACCGGCACCCACGCCATCGGCCACACCCGCATGGCCACCGAGTCCGATGTGGACATCCGCTCGGCGCACCCGTACTGGGCGTACCCGTTCAACGACATCGCCTTGGTGCACAACGGCCAATTGACCAACTACTGGAACTCGCGCCGCGCCCTGGAGCGTCGCGGCCACCGCTTCATGTCCAACTGCGACTCCGAGCTCATCGCCGTCTACCTTGCCGACGCCCTGCACCGCGGCGGCGATTTGGAGGAGGCAATGCATCGTTCGGTGGGCGAACTGGACGGCGTGTTCACCTACGTGGTGGCCACCGGCGACAAATTAGGCATGGCCAAGGACGAGATGGCGGCGAAACCCATGGTGCTGTATGAGAGCGACGATTTTGTCGCCCTGGCCTCCGAGGAGGTGGCCATCCGCTCCATTTTCCCGCGCGAGATTGAAACCAGCGACCCCTACGAAGGCGAGGTGCGGGTGTGGCAAAGTTGAGCGACAACTTCGCCGGCGAGCGCCTCGGCGGCCGCGGGCAGCAGGTTTTTTTTGACGCCGCCGACCTGGGTGACGCCGGCGCCGCCCTCACCTACCCCGGCGCCTTTGCGGTGGACTTCAACCGCCATGCCGAGGTCGACGCCGCCGCCATGGACGCGCGCGCGGTCAACATCCGCATCCGTGAACTCATGGCCGACGGGGTGGGCGCCATCACCGTCGCCAACCCCGGCGCCAAACATTCCCTCGGCGTCGGCATTCTCAACCGGCTGAATTTGGCTTTCGCCGGCTCCCTCGGCTATTTCGGCTGCGGACTCAACGACGGGCCCAATGTCACCGTCAGCGGCCGCGTCGGCTGGTCATTCGCCGAGAACATGATGGCCGGCACCGCGGTGGTGGAGAAGAACGCCGGCTCCACTTTCGGCGCCGCCCTGCGCGGCGGCGACCTGGTGTGCAAGGGCGACGCCGGCGGCCGCACCGGCATCGACATGAAAGGCGGCACCATCATCATCGGCGGCCGCACTGGCGCCTTCAGCGGCTTCATGATGCAGCGCGGCCGCCTCGTCGTCCTCGGCGACGCCGGCAAAAACCTCGGCGATTCCATGTATGACGGCGTCATTTACGTGGGCGGCAAGGTTGCCGGCCTGGGCGTGGACTGCGTCGCCACCGACATGACGGATGCCGACGTGGAATGGCTGGCCCGCAAACTCGCCATTTACAACATGGACACCGCCGCCGCCGCCAACATGCAGAAATTCACCTCCGGCAAACAGTTGTGGAACTACGACAATCTGGAGCCGGCGGAGAAGAAGCTGGTTTTGTAACCGCCGCCCCACAGGCAACACCCCCATGACCGACAACCGCAACCCCAACACCCTCGGCCGCAGTTTTATCTTCCCGCCGGAGGTCATCAACGACATCCACATCAAGGCCGAACTGGGCCGCTACCGCATGCGCGGGTTTTCGCTGTTCAAGAAAATCCCCAGTTGGGACGACCTCACTTTCCTGCCCGGCACCCTCACCCGCTTTGTCATTGAGGGCTACCGCGAGAAGTGCGAGACCAAAACCATTCTCGGCCCGCGCGCCAAACGGCCGCTGGAACTGGATATTCCGGTCTATGTCACCGGCATGAGTTTCGGCGCGCTGAGTTACGAGGCCAAAACCGCCCTCGCCCGCGGCGCCACCATGGCCGGCACCGCCACCTGCTCCGGCGAAGGCGGCATGATTCCCGACGAGCGCCGCTATTCCACCAAGTGGTTTTACCAATGCATCCAGTCGCGCTACGGTTTCAACCCCCACCACCTGCGCCTCGCCGACGCATGCGAGTTTTTCATCGGCCAGGGTTGCAAGGTGGGCCTCGGCGGCCATCTCATGGGCCAGAAAGTCACCGACCAGGTGGCCGAGATGCGCTCGCTGCCGGCCGGCATTGACCAAAGGTCGCCGGCGCGCCATCCGGACTGGCTGGGCCCCGACGACCTGGCGCTGAAAATTCAGGAAATCCGCGAGGCCACCAACTGGGAAATCCCCATCCAACTTAAGCTCGGCGCGGCGCGCGTTTACGACGACGTGCGCATGGCGGCGAAGACCGACCCCGACGTCATTTACATGGACGGCATGGAGGGCGGCACCGGCGCCGGGCCGCATCTGGCCACCGAGGACACCGGCGTGCCCGGCATCGCCGCCATCCGCCAGGCGCGCAAGGCGCTGGACGATGTGGGCAAGAGCGGCGAGATTTCCCTGGTCTACGCCGGCGGCATCCGCAACGGCGTGGACATCGCCAAGGCCCTCGCCCTCGGCGCCGACGCCGTGGCCATCGGCCACTCGGTGCTCATCGCCCTCAACTGCAACAAAGACATTGCCGAGGCCGACTACCCCAAAGAGGTGGGCGTGGAGGCCGGCTATTGCTACCACTGCCACACCGGCCGGTGCCCGGTGGGCGTCACCACCCAGGACCCGGAGTTGCGCAAGCGCCTGGACCCGGACGCCGCCGCCGAGCGGGTGTATAACTTTCTGCACTGCCTCGCCATTGAGTGCCAAATGATGGCGCGCGCCTGCGGCAAGACCGACGTGCATTCGCTGGAGCCGGAGGACCTCGCCGCCCTCACCATGGAGGCCTCGGCGCTGGCCATGGTGCCCCTGGCCGGCTCGCAATACACCGTCGGCCGGCCGGACATGAGCCGCTACTGAGACCATGCGCCCCCAAACCCTCACCCTTGCCGCCTCCGCCGGCGTCGGGCCGGGAGTTTCCCTCGCGCCCAATTCCATGTTTTAATCCCGCCATGCCCGCCGAACCCAAAACCCCCGCCACCCGCGAACAGGAAATCGGCCAGCACATCGGCTACCGCTACGATGTGAACCTGTTGCCGGACTACGCGCGGCTGACGCCGTTTCTGAAAAAATACATGGAGGCGATGGGCTGGCGGGACCTGAACTGGCTGGAGGATGTGCACCTCGGCTACGAGGAAGGCCGCCCGGCGGTTTTTGACCGCAACATCAACGGCTGGGTGACGGTGCCGGCCGGCATTGAGCTGCCCGACAACCAGCAAGACCGCGACATGCTCGCGCGCGAATTGCTGGTAAAGTTCCAGATGTCCCCCAAGCACCCGCTGGTGGACCTGAAAAAAGCCTACGCCAAATTCTGACCATGGCCGCAAACCTCGCCACCGTCGCCCGGCAGAAAAAAATCAAATATTTTCTGGTGAGTTTCGTCGACCTGTTCGGCGTGTTGCGGGCCAAGTTGGTGCCGGCCGCGGCCATCGGCGCGATGCAAAAAGAAGGCGCCGGTTTTGCCGGCTTTGCGGTGTGGCTGGACATGACGCCGGCCGACCCGGACATGTTCGCCATTCCCGACCCCGGCAGTTTAATTCAACTGCCGTGGCGGCCGGAGGTCGGCTGGCTGGCCGCCGACCTGTGGATGCGCGGCGCGCCGGTGGAGGACTCGCCGCGGCAAGCATTGAAGCGGCAAATCAAGGCCGCGGCGGCGTGCCAGGTACGCATGAAAAGCGGCGTGGAGTGCGAGTATTTTCTCCTCAACGGCGACGGCAGCGCGGTGTCCGACGCGCGCGATGCGCAGGAAAAACCGTGCTATGACCAGTCCGCGCTGATGCGCCGCTATGATGTGATTGCCGAAATTTGCGACGCCATGGCCACCCTCGGCTGGGCGCCCTACCAGAACGACCACGAGGACGCCAACGGCCAGTTTGAAATGAACTGGGGCTACGACGACTGTCTGGTGACCGCCGACCGCCATGTGTTTTTCAAATTCATGGTCAAGTCCGTCGCCGAGAAGCACGGCCTGCGCGCGACTTTCATGCCCAAGCCTTTTGCCCACCTCACCGGCAACGGCTGCCATGCCCATGTTTCGCTGTGGGACGCCGCCGGCCGCAAAAATCTTTTTCTCTCCAAACGCGACGCCATGGGCCTGTCGCAAACCGCCTACCATTTTCTCGGCGGCATCATCCACAGCGCCGATGCGCTGTGCTCCATGTTCAACCCCACGGTGAACAGTTACAAGCGCATCAACGCCCCGCGCACCGTTTCCGGCGCCACCTGGTCGCCCAACGCGGTCAGTTATTCCGGCAACAACCGCACCCACATGGTGCGCATTCCCGATGCCGGCCGCTTTGAGTTGCGCCTGATGGACGGCGCCGCCAACCCCTACCTGTTGCAGGCCGGGGTTCTCGCCGCCGGCCTGGACGGCCTCGCCCGCAAGCGCGACCCCGGCAAGCGTCTGGACATCAACATGTACACCGAGGGCCACCGGGCCCGCGATGCAAAAAAACTCCCCTTGAACCTGCTGGACGCCATCCGCCTCACCGGTGAAAGCAAAATCCTGCGCGGCGCTTTCGGCGACAAACTCATCGACAGTTACTGCGCGCTCAAGCAGAAAGAATGGAACAGTTACGCCGCCGCCCTCACCGACTGGGAGCGCGAGCGGACGCTGGACTGCTGACCGCCCCGCCGCCCGGCGGCTTTCACGGCAGCCTGAAACTCTCCTCCTGAACAAAAAACCCCCTCCAAGGTTGGAGGGGGTTTTTTCTATCGGCCGCCGGGGGTTAGAAGCGCCATTGGCCGCTGAGCAGGTTGCCGAGGCGCATGGTGTTGTCGTCCACGCCCACCTCCAGGCCCAGGGACAGGCGGCCGTGGTG
>RKSH01000236.1 GCA_007570945.1 Gammaproteobacteria bacterium
TTGCATGAGCGCGACCCACGCCTTGCGCGCGCCGAGCAGCATTCCCAGCCACGGCAGTTGCACCCGGTCCACCAGCGGCGCCCACAGCGCGTTCACCGCGTACAGGGTGAACACCAAACCGAACAGTCCGATGGACGAGCGCGACAGGCCGTGCTCCTGCAGCCACAGCGTCAGGCACGAGCCGATAAGCACCCACGGCAAGCCGCTGATAAAACCCAGCAGCAGAATGCGCGGCATGCGCGGGTCCCTGCATGCGCGCCATGCGGCCAGATAACCGCGCTCAGAGCTTGAAGTCATAATCAATCACCAGCGGCGCGTGGTCGGAAAACCGGCGCGCTTTGTAAATGCGCGCCCGCCGGGCGCGGGCGGCGAGGCCCGGCGTCGCCAACTGGTAGTCGATGCGCCAGCCCACGTTCTTCGCCCACGCCTGCCCGCGGTTGGACCACCAGGTGTACTGCCCGGCGCGCGGCTCCAAGGCGCGAAACACATCCACAAAGCCGCATTCCTCCAGCAGCCAGTCCATCCACGCGCGCTCGGCGGGGAGAAAGCCGGAATGTTTTTGGTTGGCGCGCCAGTTCTTCAGGTCGATTTCCCGGTGGGCGATGTTGATGTCGCCGCAAATCACGCACTCGCGGCGGCCCTTGCGCAGTTTGCGCAGCAGCGGTTTCATCCGCGCCAGCACATCGAATTTATACGCCTGCCGCGCATCGCCGCTGGTGCCGGAGGGCATGTAGAGGGAAACCACGCTGAGGTTTTTGTAGTCGGCCTGCACCCAGCGTCCTTCCTCGTCAAAATCCCTCCACGCCGCGCCGCCCAGCCCGCGGCGCAGGGCCTCCGGCTGCCGGCGGTGGTACAACGCGACGCCGCTGTAGCCTTTTTTTTGCGCGGCGCAAAAACATGCGCCAAAGCCGGCCGGCGCAAACACCCGGTCGCCCAGTTGCGCCTCCTGCGCGCGGGTTTCCTGCAGGCACACCAGGTCGGCGCGCTGGCGGGCCAGCCACGCATAGAATCCCTTGCGCGCCGCCGCGCGAATGCCGTTCAGGTTCAGGGTTATAATGCGCAAGACCAAAACCTCCCGCCCGCGGCGACCGATGCCGGACCACCGAAAACAATTTCTCGACTTCGCCGTGCGTTGCGGCGCGCTTAAGTTCGGACAGTTTACCCTGAAATCGGGCCGGCTCAGTCCCTATTTTTTCAACTCCGGCATGTTTCACAGCGGCGCGCAACTGGCGCGGCTGGCCGATTTTTACGCCGCCGCCATCGCGCGCCTGGTCGCCGGCGAGTTCATGCTGTTCGGCCCGGCCTACAAAGGCATTCCCCTCGCCGCCGCCACCGCCATGGCCCTGGCGCGCAACCACGGCCGCGATGTGAACTACGCCTTCAACCGCAAGGAGGGCAAGGACCACGGCGAGGGCGGCGTGCTGGTCGGCGCGGCCCTCCGCGGGCGGGTGGTGATTGTGGACGATGTGGTTACCGCCGGCGCCTCGCTGGCCGGGGCGGTGCGGCTCATTGAGGACGCCGGTGCCGTGCCGGCCGCCGTGGTGGTGGCGCTGGACCGCGAGGAGCACAAAAAAGACCAGGCCGCGGCGCTGCTGCAAAAACACCGCGTGCCGCTGCATGCCGTGGCGCGCTTCCGCGACCTGCTGGAGTTTTTGTCCGCCGATGCGCGGCACAAAGAATCCCTCGCCGCCATGCGCGAATACGCCGCGCGCCATGGCCTCGGCGCCGCGCCATGACGCGGCCGGCGGCGTCCCCGGAAAAACACCTGCGCCGTTACCTGGTCGGCGGCGCGGTGCGCGACCAACTGCTCGGCCTGCCGGTCAAGGACCGCGACTGGGTGGTGGTGGGCGCCACGCCGCAGCGGATGCTTGGCCTAGGCTTCAAGCCGGTGGGCCGCGACTTCCCGGTTTTTCTGCACCCGCACAGCGCCGAGCAGTATGCGCTGGCGCGCACCGAGCGCAAGTCGCGGCCGGGGCATGGCGGTTTTGTCTTCAACGCCTCCGCCGACGTCACCCTGGACCAGGATTTGGCGCGCCGCGACCTCACCATCAACGCCATCGCCGTCGCCGAGTGCGGCGAGGTGGTGGACCCGTTCGGCGGCCGCGCCGACATTGAACGCCGCGTCCTGCGCCATGTGACCGGCGCCTTCGGTGAAGACCCGCTGCGCGTGCTGCGCGTCGCCCGGCTGTATGCGCGCTACGCCGGGCTGGGCTTTCGCATCAGCGCCGGCACCGTGCGGCTCATGCGCGGCATGGTGGACAGCGGCGAGGTGGACGCGCTGACCCCGGCGCGGGTGTGGGCCGAATTGCATGACGCGCTGGGCGGGGAAAAACCGTCGCTGTTCTTTCGCGCGTTGCGCGAGTGCGGCGCGCTGGCGCGGGTGTTCCCGGAGGTGAACGCGCTGTTCGGCGTGCCGCAGCCGCCGCGCCACCATCCGGAAGTGGACAGCGGCGAGCACACGTTGCTGGCGCTGGACCGCGCCGCCGCCCTCACCGACGACCGCGTGACGCGCTTTGCCGTCCTCACCCACGACCTCGGCAAGGCGCTGACGCCCAAAGACAAGTGGCCGCGCCACCACGGCCATGAGTTGCACGGCCTGCAGCCGCTGCGCGAGATGTGCGAGCGCCTGTGCGCGCCCACGGTGTTCCGCCGCACCGCGCAAAAAGTGTGCCGCCTGCACCTGCACATGCACCGCCTGTGCGAGTTGCGCGCCGCAACGGTGGTGCGGGTTTTGGAATCGCTGGACGCCTTCCGCAACCCGCAAAACGTCGCCCGCTTCACCGATGCCTGCCAGGCCGACGCCCAGGGCCGGCGCGGTTTTGCAAACCAGCCGTATCCGCAGCGCGAACAATTGCAAACTTTGTTCACCGCCGCGCAAAACATCGACGGCGCCGCGGTGGTTGCATCCTGCGCAACGGATGACCCCGGCCAGGCCATCCGCCGCGCCCGCGCGGCCCAGGTGCGCCGGGCGCAAAAAGCCATGCGGCCAAAACCCGCCCCCGGTTAAACCGCCGCCGCCTCGGCCCGGGCGGCGGCGCAACATGCGCTATAATGCGCCCCCGTTTCACTGCCGCCGCCATCGCGCCGGAGATTTTATGCATACACCCAAGTCTTCCCGGGTCAGCCTCACGGTGCTGGTGCAGTTGGCCTGCGCCGGGGCGGCGGCCCTGTTGCTGGCCGCCTGGCAGGCCGATTTTTTGCTCGGGCTATACACCGAAAACCAGGCCGGGCGCGTCGGCTATTTTATTAACGGCGCCATCGCGCTGTTGTTTTTGTGCGGCATCGCGCGGGTGGCCTGGCTGCTGCTGCGCTACCACGGCGAGGAGCGGGCGGTGAACATTTTTGTGCACAACCTGCGCACGTTGGTGGAGCCGCCGGTGCGCGGCGTGGATGGGAGCGCCATCATCGCCGCGCGCTATGCGACGTTGAACGAGATGTATGAGCGGCGCGCGGTGATTAACCACAGCGCGCTGGCCGCCACGCTGCTGGCCGGCGAGTCCGGCAAGGTGAGTTTCCCGCGTTTTGTGAACAACATTCTCATCCTCACCGGCGTGTTCGGCACCATCGTGTCGCTGTCCATCGCGCTGCTCGGCGCCTCGGACATGATTACCTCCACCACCGAGTTGGGCGGCCTCGGCACCGTCATTCAAGGCATGTCCACCGCGCTGTCCACCACCATCACCGCCATTCTGGCCTTTCTGTTCTTCGGCTATTTCTACCTGCGGCTGCAGGATGTGCAGACGTCCTTTTTGGCGCGGGTGGAGCATGTCACCGCCACCCTGCTGCTGCCGCGCTTCCAGCACGCGCCGGAGTCGGTGATTAACGACTATTCCGACATGCTGCATTCGGTGGGCGATTTGGTGAACCGTTTCAGCGTCATTCAGGACGCGCTGCTCGACACCCAGAAGAACGTGGATGCGCTGCTGGGCGCCCTGCACAGCGAGATTCCCCAGGGCCGCGCGGCGCTGGATGAAATCGTGCAATTGCTGCGCAGCGGCTTCCGTTTGCGCGACGAGGCGGAGGGCGACGGTGGCCGCCGCTGAACCCGCCGGCGGGTTTGTTGACCTGCGCGTCCGCGGGCGCCACGAGGGCAGCCACAGCGACGACAGCGTGTGGCCGTCGTTCACCGACATCATGACGGTGGTGGTGATGATTTTCCTGATGGCGCTGGTGGTCATCCTCATCCGCAACGTGGAATTGGTGCGCGCCGAGCGCGACGCCACCGCCGGCCGCATCGTCTTGGAGCGGCGGCTTAGCCAAATGGAGCGCAGCATCGCCGACATTCGCGTCCGCCTGTTGCGCGCGCAAGGCGAGCGCGACGCCACCGCCACCCGCCTGGCCGCCAGCCGCGAGGAGGCCCGCGCGCTGACCAACGACCTGCTGGCGCTGCGCCTGGTGCGCGACCAGTTGCAGCGCAGCCGCGATGAGTTGCTGGCGCAAAACCGCGCCCTAGGCCGCGACTTTGAAGGCGCGCAACAGAGCATCGGCGACCTGGAGCGGCAGAAGCAGGCGCTGGCCCTGGAAATCACCGCGCTGCAGGAGGAGCGCGCCCGGCTGCAACGTGAAAAGCTCGCCGCCGAGGCCGAGGCCGAGGAAAGCGGCCGGCGCTTTGACCTGCTGAGCGCGGTGTATGCCGGGCTGGAGACCGAGAAGTTGAGCCTGGAGGAGCGCGCCGACCTGCTGGAGCAAAAATTAGGCGCGCTGCAGGAGCAGCACTCCGCGCTGCAAACCGAATACGAGCGCCTGGTGGGCCTGGCGCGCAGCGAGATTGGGCGGGTGGTGGTGCGCATTCGCTACCGCGCCGAGGGCGGGGCGCGGCTGATTCAACTGGAAGAGCCCGGCGCCGCCGGCTTCACCGAGGTCGGCCGCGCCGAGATGGAGGCGCGCCTTGAGGCGCTCAGCCGCGCGCACCCGCAAAACCTGTACACCAAAATCATCATTCCCGAAGACAGCGGCCTGTCGTACAGCGAGGCGCTGGAATTCACCCAGGACGTGCTGCGCAAATACGACTACTACTACCAGTGAAATACCCGCGCCATTTTTCGGTCATCGTCATCGGCGGCGGCCACGCCGGCGTGGAGGCCGCGGCGGCCTCGGCGCGCATGGGCATGTCCACCGCGCTGCTCACCCACAGCCTCGAGACCATCGGCCAGCTGTCGTGCAACCCGGCCATCGGCGGCGTCGGCAAGGGCCACATGGTGCGCGAGGTGGACGCGCTGGGCGGCGTGATGGGCGGTTGCGCCGACCGCGCCGGCATCCAGTTCCGCACCCTGAACGCCGGCAAAGGCCTTGCGGTGCGCGCCACCCGCGGGCAGATGGACCGCGCGCTGTACCGCCGCGCCGTCCGCCGCGCGGTGGAGGGCGAGGAAAACCTGGCGCTGTTTCAAGGCGAGGTCTGCGGCCTTGGCGAAAGCGGCGGCCGCGCCACCGGCGCGGTGACCAAGGACGGCGTACAGTTTTGCGGCGACTGCGTGGTGCTCACCGCCGGCACCTTCCTCGGCGGCCGCATGCACGTGGGCCCGCAAAGTTCCCCCGGCGGCCGCGCCGGCGACCCGCCGTCCGATGCCCTGGCCGAAAAGTTGCGCGGCGGGCCCTTTCGCGTCGGCCGGCTGAAGACCGGCACGCCGCCGCGGCTGGACGGCCGCACCATTGACTTCGCCGCCCTCGCCCCGCAGCCGGGCGATTCGCCGCCGCCGTTTTTTTCTTTTATGCGCGAGGCCGCCGCCCGCCCGCGCCAGGTGGAGTGCCACATCACCCACACCAACCCGCGCACCCACGACATTGTCCGCGCCAACCTTGCGCGCTCCCCCATGTTCACCGGCGCCATCAGCGGCGCCGGGCCGCGCTACTGCCCGTCGGTGGAGGACAAGGTGGTGCGCTTCGCCGGCAAAACCGCGCACCAGATTTTTGTCGAGCCGGAAGGACTGGACACCCGCGAGATTTACCCCAACGGCATCTCCACCAGTTTGCCCTTTGATGCGCAGTGGGCGATGGTGCGCAGCATTCGCGGCTTTGAGCGCGCCCGCATCACGCGGCCGGGCTACGCCATTGAGTATGATTTTTTCGACCCCCGCGACTTGCGCCCGGGCCTTGAGAGCGGCGGCCTGGACAATCTGTTCTTCGCCGGCCAGATTAACGGCACCACCGGCTACGAGGAGGCCGCCGGCCAGGGCCTGATTGCCGGCATCAACGCCGCCCTGCGGGCGCGCGGCGATGCGCCGTGGCAGCCGCGCCGCGACCAGGCCTACATCGGCGTGATGTTGGACGACCTGGCCACGCGCGGCGCCAGCGAGCCGTACCGCATGTTCACCTCGCGCGCCGAATACCGCCTGCTGTTGCGCGAGGACAACGCCGACCTGCGCCTCACCGACATCGGCCGCCGGCTGGGGCTGGTGGGCGACGCGCGCTGGCGGCGCTTCGACCAAAAACGCGCCGCCGTGGCCCGCGAGCAGGAGCGGCTGAAGGAGGTGTGGGTGAGGCCCGCCGCCGCCGCCGCCGTGGAGGCCGCGCTGGGCCGGCCGCTGTCCCGCGAGTCGCGCGCCGCCGATTTGCTGCGCCGCCCCGGCGTCACCTACCGCGACCTGGTGAAACTGCCGGCGGTGGGCCCCGGCGTCGGCGACGCCGAGGTCGCCGCGCAGGTGGAGGTGCAGGCGCGCTATGACGGCTACCTGCGCCGCCAGCGGCAGGAAATCGCCCGCCAGCGGCGCCACGAGGAAACCGCGCTGCCGGCCGGGCTGGACTACCGTGACGTCACCGGCCTCAGCGCCGAGGCCGCGCAAAAATTGAACGCCCACCGCCCGGCCACCGTCGGCCAGGCGGCGCGCATGGACGGCGTGACGCCGGCCGCGGTGTCGCTGTTGCTGGTGCACTTGAAGAAGCGCGCGCTCCGCCAGGCGGCGTGACCTCCGCCGCCATCAGCGCCGGCATCGGGGGCGCCGTTTCCAGAGTCCAAACCACCGTTTCCGGCTCTGCAACCGCCGTTGCCGGGGTGGAAACCACCATCCCCGGCCTCGCCGCCGCCGCCGCCGTCCTCCGCAGCGGCATTCCCGCGCTCGGACTCGCCGCCGACGATGCGCTGGTGGCGCGGCTGTGCCGTTATCTGGCGCTTTTGCACCGCTGGAACCGGCGCATGAACCTCACCGCGGTGCGCGGCATGGAAAAAATGGCGCGGTGGCATGTGCTGGACAGCCTGTCCATTCACCGCCACCTGCGCGGGCGGGTGCTGGATGTGGGCAGCGGCGCCGGGCTGCCGGGCTTGCCTGTGGCGCTGGCGCTGCCGGCGCTGCCGGTGACGCTGCTGGAGTCGCGGGCGCGGCGGGTGGAATTTTTGCGCGAGGCGGTGCGGGTGACCGGCGCGTCCAACGTGCACGTGTGGCACGCGCGCGCCGAGCATGGCAAAACAGGGGAGAAATTTGACGCGCTGGCGGTGCGCGCGGTGGGGTCGGTGAGGGCGGTGCTGCAAACCGCCGGCCACCTGTGCGCCGCCGACGGCAGCGTGGTGATGATGAAAGGCCCGCGCGCGTCGGCCGAGGTTGCGGCGGCGGCAACCATGCGCGGCTGGCGTTTTGAGACTGTCCCGGTGGCGGTGCCGGGGCTGGACCGCCGGCGCTGTGCGGTGATTGCAACCCGCGCCCAAGGCGGCCGGTGATGGGAAGAACCCTGGCCATCGCAAACCAGAAGGGCGGCGTCGGCAAGACCACCACCGCGGTGAACCTGAGCGCCGCGCTGGCCCAGTCGCGGCGGCGGGTGCTGTTGGTGGACATGGACCCGCAGGGCAACGCCACCGTCGGCAGCGGCGTGGTGCGCGATAATTTGGAGTTGTCGGTATACGACGCGCTGCTGGATCCGGCGGCGGCCGCGGCGGCGGTGGTCAGGCGCGAATCCGGCCACCACATTTTGCCGGCGCGCGACGACCTGGCCGGGGCGCAGGTGGAACTGCTGGACATGGATGAACAACGTTATTTCCGCCTGCGGGAGGTTTTGCGCGCCGCCGGCGAATACGATTATGTGCTGGTGGACTGCCCGCCGTCGCTGAACATTCTCACCGTGAACGCGCTGGCCGCGGCCCATGGCGTGCTGATTCCGGTGCAGTGCGAATACTATTCCCTTGAGGGCCTGGCCGCGCTGACCCGCACCATCGACCGCATCCGCGACTCGCTGAACAAGTCGCTGGTGATTGAGGGCATGCTGCGCACCATGCACGACACGCGCAACGCGCTGAGCCGCGAGGTTTCGGAACAGGTGGCGCGCTATTTCGGCGACAAGGTTTACCGCACCATCGTGCCGCGCAACGTGCGGCTGGCCGAGGCGCCGGGGCACGGCATGCCGGTTTTGGCATATGATATGCATTCCAGCGGCGCCACCGCCTACCTCGCCCTGGCCGGCGAGATTCTGAGAAAAGAAAACCGCGCATGACTCTTCGCAAAAAGAAAAAGCGCCTGGGCAAAGGCTTGGACGCCCTGCTCGGCGACGGCGTTCCCGCCGCCGCCCCCGCCACTTTGCCCGGCCGCAAGGGCGAGCAGTTGCGCGAGTTGTCCATCGCGCAGTTGCGGCGCGGCCGCTACCAGCCGCGCACGCGCATGGACCGGGAGGCGCTGGCCGAGTTGGCGCAGTCGATTAAATCCAGCGGCGTCATCCAGCCGATTTTGGCGCGCCGCAGCGGCGACGGCAGCGCATATGAAATCATCGCCGGCGAGCGCCGCTGGCGCGCCGCGCAATTAGCCGGGGTGGACAAGGTGCCGGTGATTGTGCGCGACATTTCCAACGAGGCCGCCATCACCGTCGCCATCATTGAAAACATCCAGCGCGAAAACCTGAACCCCATAGAGGAAGCCGAGGCGCTGCTGCGGCTGAAAAAAGAATTCTCATTCACCGACCAGCAGGCCGCCGACAGCGTGGGCAAGTCGCGCGCCGGCGTCACCAACATGCTGCGCCTGCTTAACCTGAGCAAGCCGGTGCGGGCCATGGTGGAGGCCGGCGACCTGGACATGGGCCACGCCCGCGCGCTGCTGGCGCTGCCGGAAGCCCCGCAAAAACAGGCGGCGCGCAAGGCGGTGCAGAAAAAACTCTCGGTGCGGGCGGTGGAAAACCTGGTCAAGCAACTCCTCGCCGGCGGCGGCGGGCAACCGCGCCCGGCCGGCCGCGGCGACCCCGATGTGGCGCGGTTGCAGGACCAAATCTCGCAAAAACTCGGCGCCAAGGTTCACATTCAGCACGGCGCAAAAAAAGGCCGGGTGGTGATTGAATACCACGGGCTGGATGAGTTGGACGGAATTCTGGCGAAGATTCAGTGACCGCGCCGGGGCCCGGCCCAGCCCTCGCCCTCACCGGCCTCGCGCGCCTCGGGATTGCGCAGCGCGTAGGAGGCCCCGGCGCGGGTTTGAAAATACGTCCGGGCCAGCAACTCGCTGAGAATGCCGGTGGTCAGAAACTGCACGCTCATCACCACGCTGAGCACGCCCGCCAGCAGCAGCGGCCGCGCGCCGATGTCTTCGCCGAGCAGTTTGAGAATGAACAGCCAGCCGAGTATCCCGCCGCCGGCGGCGCCGAAGAAAAGCGCGATCCTGCCGAAGAAATGCCCCGGCCTGGCGGCGTAGCGCATGAAGAAAAACACCGTGATTAAATCCAGCAGCACGCCGAAGGTGCGGGTGATGCCGTATTTGGATTTGCCGTGCCGGCGCGGGTGGTGGATGACGACGTGTTCCTTGATGCGCGACGGCTTGGTGCGCGTCGCCAGCCAGGCCGGAATGAAACGGTGCATCTCGCCGTACAGGCGCGCGCTTTTGAGCACCCGGGCGCGGTACACCTTTAAGAAGCAGCCGTAATCGTGGAGCATCACGCCGGTGGCCCGGGCAATCAGCCGGTTGGCGATGCGCGAGGGAATTTTGCGCGACCATAATTTGTCCTTGCGGTTTTTGCGCCAGCCCGACACCAGGTCCAAATCCTCGTCCACCAGGCGCCGCACCATGTGCGGAATGTCGGCCGGGTCGTTTTGCAAATCGCCGTCCAGCGTGGCAATCACCCCGCCCCGCGCCGCGTCAATGCCGGCCTGCATGGCCGCGGTCTGCCCGAAGTTGCGCTGCAGTTCCAGCACCCGCACATGCGCCCCAAACCGCCGCGCCGCATCGCGCAACGCATCCACGGTGCCGTCCTCGCTGCCGTCGTCCACCACAATCAACTCCCACGGCCAGTCCCAATTCTCCAGCGCCTCATGCACCCGCGCCAGCATCGGGGCGACGTTGTCCACCTCGTTGAACATGGGGATGACAATGGATGCATGATGAGCCGCTTTGTCTTTCATGGTTTTTGCCGTTTTTGCGGCGGCAAAAAGTCACGCGCTCGCCGCGCGGCGCAGAACATCCGCGGCCCAGCCGTTGATGCTTTGGCCCCGGCGTTTTGCGGCGGTGGCGACGGATGCGTGCACCTTGGGCGACACCCGCAGGGAAAGCGTGCGTATGGGTTTGTCCGGATTTTTTCCCATTTCGCGGCAAGCTTGCAGGTAGTCGTCCACGGATTCGCGGAAAGTTTTTTCCGCCTCCGCCATGGAATCAAATTGAAAGCCCACAATGTCATTTATACCGGCAATGTGGCCGATGTAGCAACCATCCTCGGCGCTGTATTTAACGCTGGCGGTGTAGTTTTTGTAAGTATTGAGTTTCAAAACGTCGTCAATATGTTGAGGGCTTGTACAAATAGTAGCAAATTTTGTGAACAAATTTCATAATACGGTGGTTTAACGGCGTGTTTTTTTATTTGCAAAGCGGTATGTTGCATGTGATTATTGGGGGCTGTTGCGCTATTGCGAAAAGGAGCATAACGTGATAGCGTTGCTTGAGCTTGTTTGCCTATGCGAGAGGGCATTCCGATATGACGCTTGATGGCGAAATTGGTCAGTCGCCTCAGGGGACCATTGTAAAAGTCGGCGGGGCGAATTATCGCCCTGGTTCGTTATCGACCTTTGCCGACCTGTTTTGCGGCATTGGCGGTTTTCATATTGCCGCCGCGGCCCTCGGATTGCAGTGCGTTTATGCTTGCGATATAGACGCCGATGCCCGGGCCGCTTACCAGGCGAATTTTGGCGTTGACCCGGATGGCGACATAAGCCTGGTCGATCCCGCCCATCTGCCGGAATTTGACATTCTTTGCGCCGGATTTCCCTGTCAGCCGTTCTCCATTATTGGGGATAGGCGTGGAATGTCAGACCCTCGAGGAACATTGTTCTTTGAGATTATCCGCATTGCCAAGGCAAAGCGCCCCGCCGCCATGGTGCTGGAAAACGTCCGGCAACTGGTCACAATTCGCGGCGGCCAGGTATTCCAGCGGATTATCCGGGATATTCGGGCGCTCGGCTATACAGTGGACTACAAAGTGCTAAACGCGTTGAATTTCGGCTTGCCCCAAAAGCGCGAGCGCGTTTTGATTGTGGCAACGCTAAAGCGCTTTGCAGACTTTCCATGGCCGGCGCGCAAAAAGCCAATGAAACCGCTGGCGAAAGTGTTGGAAAACAAACCCGATAGCCGTTACCTGGTCTCGCCGAGAATTCGGCGAGCACGTTGTGCGGCGCACAAATCTCTGCACAAGCCCGGCATATGGCACGAGAACAAGGGCGGAAATATCAGCAGCCATCCATTTTCCTGCGCTCTGCGCGCGGGCGCGTCTTACAATTACCTCTTGGTGGACGGAAAGCGTCGTCTGACGCCGAGAGAAATGTTGCGTTTGCAAGGGTTTCCTGATAGATTTAAAATCATCGGAAACGACAGCCAAGTGCGCAAGCAGACCGGCAATGCCGTGCCTGTTCCTTTGGCGCAAGCCGCCATCAAAGGCGTTCTTAAAATCCATGAATGAAAAGACAAGACTCAGAGGCGGCGCGAAACAGCGCAGCAGCCTGTATCCACTGGGTGAAATACCCCGGGAAGTGGCGATAGAGATTTGCCGGTGGATTGTCCACCGTTTGGCTGTCGGCTATACCGATCTCGATGGCGATGGTTTTGCCGGCATTTTTGCCAAGGCGATTGGGGGGAAATACAAAAAAAGCCCACTAGGGTTGGCCGACGTGATGTGGAACGGCTGTGCATGGTCGGCAAAGACGGTCCAAAGTCAAAACCCATTCAGTGCAACGGCATTGCGACTCATATCTGGCCGCAATTCTCCCTCTTTTTCTCAGGGGATAACAGACCCGCTGAAAGATGTGGAGGCCACTGGTCGCGCTGTGCTGTCCATTTGGAACAAGCGCGTCAACCAGGTCCTGGGCGAGCACGATGATTTGCGGATGGTTATTCTGGTGCGCAACATGAGCGCTCGCGAATTTGTTCTCTTTGAGGATGAAACCGTGCGGTACATCGCCGGCAACTATCGATGGGAAGTTAATAAACGCGGCAATCTCGATGGTTTCGAGAAAGGCGCGGACGTGAAGAAATTCACGTGGCAGCCGCATGGCTCTCAGTTCACCATCCATCGGACCATCCCAACGGCGGCCAGCAAGTTTAAGATTGCCCCCCATGTGTCGGTGGTTGATGCCGAACACATCTTGCGGCTTGTTAAATTTCGTCCGGATTGGATTAAATTTCAATCATGAAATGCTTCCGGATGCGGCTATTCCCCGGCGTATAAAAACTGGAGCGGTTAATCATTGGACGCTTTTTCCCCTGCAAAACGAAGCGAGATAATGCGCCGTGTTCGGTCTGCGGATACTGTGCCGGAAATGGTTTTAAGGTCCATACTGCACCAGTTAGGATTTAGATTCCGTCTGCGTCCTGGAAAATTGCCCGGGAAGCCGGACGTTGTTTTGCCTAAGCATAATACCGTTATTTTTATGCACGGTTGTTTCTGGCACCGGCATAAAAACTGCCCCCGGGCTGCCACGCCCGCGACCCGTCAAAAATACTGGATTCCCAAATTTCAGAGGACGGTGAAACGCGATAAAAGCAATCGGGCGAAATTGCGCCGGATGGGCTGGGATGTCATTACGGTTTGGGAGTGTGAACTGGAAAAGCCTGAGGTTCTCGCAAGAAAACTGTCAAAACTTGTCGCCAACACGGCCTCAAAATACCATATTCCAATGGTGGAATTCCTAAAAGCGGCGGAAGAGCGCGCCGTTTACAAGGTTAAAGCAAAGCGAAAAAAAAGATAAAAATTGTTCTTGACATCCCACTTCGAGAAAACAAAGGGCAAGGGTGATTGGGCGGAAGAAGAAGCATTGCAAGTATTGGATGAAAATTCAAGCCAGTAACCGTACGCACATGGATGTGCGCCGGCATATTGAACTCAATATAAGAAACAAGCCGACGTCACCCTCGCCGCCGCGGAATCAACAGCGCAACAATCCCGCCGGCGAAAACCGTGCCGAGGATGAACAGATGCAGGTTCACCGCGGCGGCGAGGGCGGTGCGGGGGGGTATGGCGGAGGCGAGGGTGAGGCCGGCGACCACGCCGGCCTCATATGTGCCGGCGCCGGCGATGCCGTGGATTGGAAGGATGCTGGTGGCGTCGCCCAGCGCCGCGGCGGTGACGGCCGCGGCCGCCGGGACCTCGGCGAACAGGCGCAGCACCCAGGCGAACACGCCGATTTTGACGCCCCAGTTAAGCAGCGTCCAGGCCCAGGCGCGCAGGAAGGCGGCTTGCGATTGCGGCCAACTGTCCACCGCCTGGCGGGCGACCGCCAACGGTTTGCCGCGCAAAAAACGGGACGCAAGCCCGCGCGCCGCGCCCGGTTTGCGCCGCAGGAAAAATGGCAGCGCAAACCACGGCAAGGCGGCCGGCCAAAACCACGCGGCGATGGCGAAGCCGGCGAGGGTGTGCGCGTCCAGCAGGCGAAACCACAGCAGAACCGAAACCGAGCGCACGCCGCCGATGCCGAACCACCGCGACATCAGCAGCGGAAAGCCGAGTTCGCCGGCGCGCATGGGCAGTAGGTGGTTGAGCAGGTTGTGGGTGAGGGTTAGTTTCAGGCACAGCGCAAAGGCGCCGCGCATCTCGCCGCGGAAATAATCAAACACGCGCAGCGCGCGCAGCGCATGACTGCCGGCAAACAAAAGCGCCGCGCCGCCCACCGCCGCCGGCGGCACCGACAACCACGGCCGCAGCAGCCGCGTCCAGCCGACCCAGTGTTCCACCAGCAAAATAAACACGGCCAAAATGGCGGCGGAGGCGGCGTAGCGCGCCAGGCGCATGCGGTTCATTTTTTAATTCGGCGCGGCGGATGACAGCAGCAGCACTTCTTTTTTGTGCGCGAAACGGGCGATGACCGTGCCGCCGCCCTCACCCTTGCCTCGGTCGCAGACCAAATTGTAATCCCACCCCGGCGTGCGCGCCGGGGTTTTGATGTGGCGGCGGGTGGCGAGGCCGATGTAGAGGCAGATACCCTTGAACTCGGCGCAGTCGCAGGCCACCGCCGCGCCGCCGTCGCGCCCGGCCATGGCCGCCACCGCTTCGTGCGCGATGCGCCGCTCGGATTGGGGTTTGTATTTGGCCAGCAGCGGGATGACCGCCGCGCCCAGTGCCAGGCGCGCGATTAAAAACACGCCGACGGTGGCGACCGCAATGTTGCGCAAACGGCGGCCGGCGCAACGTTGAATGGCGAAAGCGCACAGCAGCGCGGCGAAGGGAAACAGCGGAATGACATAGCGCCCGCGGCTGCCGGCGGCCACCAGGTAGGGCAGGAAGTTCACCAGCGCAACCAGCGCGATGGCCGTCATTTCCCGGGGCACCTTAACCATCCTGCGCCTCTGCATCAGGATTTCCTCCTCCGCGATGGCCATCTTCTTGCGCCGCATGACCACAGTTGCAAGCGCCAGCAGCGCAAACAAACTGCCGGGCAGCAGGTTGAACAACGTCTTCAGCGGAAACGCCAGCATGTGGCGCAGCAGTTTCTCCATGTCGGCCGACTCGCCGACGCGCCGGGCGCCGGCATGCAGCAACGTCTGCGCCGAGACCAGCGGTTCGGCGGTGGACAAAATCCACAACGCCGGCAGCGCCACCATGACCGCGCCCGCACCCGGCAGCCACGGACTGAGCAGCATGCGCCAGCGGCGGTGGAACACCACTAACACCGCCACGGTCAAACCCCAAAACGCAAAAGCCGGCAAACCCTTAAGCAAAAACGCCGCGGCGGCGAAAAAACCCGAGGCCAGAATTAAAAAATTCCGCCGGCAAAGCACGCCCGCGGTCACCGTCGCCAGCGACAAAAAAACAAACGCGGTGAAGGTGAGTTCTATCTCGCCGATGAAACCGTAAAAAAACAGGACATCGCCGGCCGCCGCAAACAGCAGCGCGGCTAACAGCGCCAGCGCGTCGTCGTTGAACAAGCGGCGGGTGAACCAGAACAAACCGCCGCACACCGTCACCAGAGCCGCCACCGACACCGCGCGCGGCGCCAGTTCGCCCCAGCCGAACAGTTGCGCGCTCGCCGCCACCAGCCAGTTGAACAGCGGCGGCTTGCGGTAATACCAGTCGCCGAGAAACGTGGGCCGCAGGTAGTCGCCGCTCAGCCACATCTCCCACGCCACCAGCACGCGCAGCGATTCTTCGTTGCGAAACTCGTGCAGGCCGAGGTTCGGCAGCAGCGAAACAAAAGCCAGCGCCAGCAGCGCCGCAAGAACGGTCTTTTGGCCGGCCGCGGCCGGCGTCATCCGGCGGGTCGCGGCGGTCAAATGAACACCGCCGCCAGCCCCAGCACGGCGAAGAAGCCGACCACGTCGGTGACGGTGGTGAGCGCCACGCCGCTGGCCAGCGCCGGGTCCACGCCCATGCGGTCAAACAGCGCCGGGATGAGCACGCCAGCGAAGGCCGAGGAGACCATGTTGACGCACATCGCCGCCGCCATCACCAGGCAGAGCAGCCAGTCGCCGTACCAGGCCAGCGCCACGGCGGCCGCCACCACCGCCCACAGCAGGCCGTTGAAGCCGCCGACCGTGGCCTCCTTGCGCAGCAGGCGGAATACGTTGCGGCGGTTGACGGTGCCGAGTCCGATGCCGCGCACCACCATCGTCATGGTCTGGGTGCCGGCGTTGCCGCCCATGCTGGCGATGATGGGCATGAGCACCGCCAGCGCCACCAGTTTCTCGATGGTCGCCTCAAACTGCCCGATAACCCACGAGGCGACAATGGCGGTGAGCAGGTTCACGCCCAACCACAGCCCGCGCCCCTTGAAGGTGCGCAGCGGCGGCGCGAAGATGTCCTCCTCTTCCTTGAGGCCGGCGCTGGCCATGATGACGTGGTCGGCCTCGGTGCGGATGACCTCCACCACATCGTCAATGGTGATGCGCCCGAGCAGGCGGCCCTGGTCATCGGTGACCGGCGCCGAGATTAAATTGTAACGCTGGAACGAGGCGGCGACCTCGTCCTTGCTGGTGTTCACGTTGAATTCCACCGGGTCGCCGTCCATCACCTGCGCCACTTGCAGTTCCGGGCCGGCGGTCAGCAGCGCGGACAGCGGCAGGATGCCGGTGAGCTTGTTGGCGCGGTCGACGATGAACAGTTTGTCGGTGTATTCCGGCAGTTCGTTTTTCTTGCGCAGGTAGCGCATCACCGCGGCCAGACTCAGGTTGTCGCGCACCACCACCGCGTCCACGTTCATCAGGCCGCCGGCGGTGTTCTCGTCAAACGACAGCACCGCGCTCAGTCCGGCATGCGCATCCTTGTCCACGCCGTACAGCACCTCGGCGTAAAGGTCCTCCGGCAGGCCGGGAATCAAATCGGCGATGTCATCAACGTCAAGGTCGCGAATCGCCTCCACCAGCAGCCCCGGGTCGGTGTCCGCCAGCAGCCGCTCGCGCACGCCCTCGGTCACCTTGGTCAGCACCGCGCCGATGCGCTTCTGCGGCATCTGCCGCCACACCGCCTCGCGCTGCGGTATGGGCAGGCTGGCCAGCAGGTTGGCAATCTCCCCCGGATGCAACTCGGCCAGCAACGCCGCCACATCGGCCTCTTGCCCGCCGGCCAGCGCCACCTGCAACTGCGCAACCAACGCCGCCTGCGCCTCACTGCGCTGCGTCTTGCGGTGCTCGGCAGTGGCGGGTGAGGGCGGCATGGCGGCGGACTCGGTGAGGGCGG
>RKSH01000161.1 GCA_007570945.1 Gammaproteobacteria bacterium
CGTCCGCGGGCCAAATCATACTGGACGCCTACCAACACCACGACTTCCCCACCGCCCACACGGCGGCAAAAACACAACTTCCGCACCCCCATGGCGTCCCAT
Organism: Gammaproteobacteria bacterium; assembly: GCA_007570945.1. Classification (GTDB taxonomy): domain Bacteria; phylum Pseudomonadota; class Gammaproteobacteria; order Arenicellales; family Spongiicolonaceae; genus Spongiicolonus. The sequence continues at coordinate 103 of RKSH01000161.1, forward strand.
CAACACCTCAAAGAGGCCGCCTGACTGTCTCACATGTATTGAACCCGTACAAACACTTGCCGCCGGCGCGCCAAGCGGGTATCTTTCCCGGCCATGGGTTTTCTGCAAAACAAGCGCGCGCTGATTGCCGGGGTGGCCAGTGAACGTTCCATCGCCTGGGGCATTGCCGGGGCCATGCGGCGGGAGGGGGCGCAACTGGCATTCACCTACCAAAATGAAAAACTGCGGCCGCGGGTGGAGAAATATGCGGCGACGGTGGACTCGGACATTGTTCTGCCGTGCGATGTTGCGAGCGACGATGAGATCGCGGCGATGTTTGAGGCCTTGGCCGGGCGTTGGGACGGGCTGGACATTTTGGTGCACTCCATCGCATTCGCGCCGCGCGAGGAGTTGGAGGGCGCGTATTTGGAAGCCGCCACCCGCGCCGGTTTCAACGCCGCGCACGAAGTCAGCGCGTACAGTTTCACCGCCCTGGCCAAGGGCGCGGCCGCCATGATGGAGGGGCGCGCCGGGGCGATGCTGACGCTCACCTACCTCGGCGCATTGCGCGCCATGCCCGGCTACAACGTGATGGGCCTGGCCAAGGCCAGTTTGGAGGCAAGCGTCCGCTACCTCGCCCAGTCCCTCGGCCCGCGCGGCATTCGCGTCAACGCCGTTTCCGCCGGGCCCATCCGCACGTTGGCCGCCTCCGGCATCGGCGGCTTTCGCAAGATGATGGGCTTCTTTGAACAGGCCGTCCCCATGGGCCGCGGCGTCACCATTGAGGAGGTGGGCAATGTCGCCGCGTTTTTGTGCTCCGACTTGGCCAGCGGCGTGACCGGTGAGATTTGCTACGTGGACGGCGGCTTCAACATGGTGGGCATGAGCGAGCGGTTTCTAGAGCAGTGAATCCGCATCACAGCGCCGCCTCGATTAAATAGGGCCCGTCGGTGGACAAGCCGTGCTCCAGCGCGCGGCGCAAACTTTTCACATCCTCCACCGCGCACCCGTCCACCCCCATTCCGCGCGCCAACGCCGGCCAGTCAATGCGCGGCCGCTCCAGACTCAGCATGTCAACCGCGCGCCGGCCGGGGTTGGGCGCGCCCACATTGCCCAGTTCGGCGCGCAACAGGGCGTATTCATGGTTGGCGAAAACCACCGTGGTCACATCCAGATTCTCCCGCGCCTGGGTCCACAGTGACTGCGGCGTGTACATTCCGCTGCCGTCGCTTTCCAGCGCCAGCACCTTGCGCCCCGGGCAGGCGATGGCGGCGCCGGTGGCCAGCGGCAAGCCGGCGCCGATGGAGCCGCCGCGGTTGCGCAGCCAGTCGTGCGGCCGGGCGGCGCGGGTTTGCGAAAGAAAATTAAAACCGGTGGTTTGACTCTCGTCCACCACGATGGCGCGGTCGGGAATGCACCGCGCGATGCACGCGCCGATGTTGTCGCGGGTGAGCGCGCCATCGGTGACGGTCGGCATGGCCGGCGCGGCGGCGTTCACCTTCACCCCGGAGGCGCCGAGCGCGGCGGCCAAATCCTCCAGCGCCTGGGCGCAGTCCTGTTCGGGGGTGGCGAGGTGGTGAAGGCTGCAGCCGGGCGGTGACAGAACACCGGGCTTGCCGGGATAGGCGAAGAACGCCACCGGCGGAGCGGCGCCGGCCAGGATGATGCTGCGGTAAGGGGCGAGGGCGGCGAGGGCCTGGTCCACCGGATAGGGAATGCGCTCCGGCGAAAAAATCCCGGCGCCGCGCTCCATGCGCGAGTTGAAAACCTCGGTGAGCACATCAGCGCCGGTGGCGGCGGCAATGCGCGCGGCGTTGGCCAGCGGCCTTTGCGACAAGGCGCCGCCGCCGAGCAGCAGCAGAGCTCTCCCGCCACCGCGGAGAATTTTTGCGGCGGTGTCCACCTGGGATGACGGTGCCGGGGCGAAAGCCGATGGCGGCGGCGGTGAAGACGGTGGTGCGGACTCCGAGAACGGTGACGTGGACTCCGAAGACGGTGCCGTCACCTCGTCCCATGCACAGTCCGCCGGCAGAATGAGTGAGGCCACCCGCCCCGGCTTGCGCCCGGCTTCGGCGACGGCGCGGGCGGCATCGGCGGCGACGCTGTCGGCATCGGCGGCGGCGCGCACCCAGTGGGAAACCGTGCCCGCCATGCCGGCGATGTCGGAAGTGAGCGGCGCGTTGAACTGCAGATGGTGCGTGGCGTGGTCACCGATGATGTTGAGCACCGGCGAGCGCGCCTTGTTGGCGTTGTGCAGCGCCGACAGCGCATTGCCGAGTCCCGGCCCGAGGTGCAGCAAAGTCGCCGCCGGCCGCCCGCTCATGCGCGCATAACCATCAGCCGCCCCGGCCGCCACCCCCTCAAACAAAACCAACACGCAGCGCAGGCCCCCGACCCGGTCCAGGGCCGCGACAAAATGCATTTCAGACGTGCCGGGGTTGGCAAAGCACACCTCCACCCCGTTGCCGAGCAGCGTTTTAACCAGACTTTCGGCGCCGTTCATGGCGTCACCCGGCGCACTCAGCGATAAGTTTGCACAGAAAATCTTCGCACGCGGCGACTTCCGAGAGCGCGATAAATTCATCCGGCTTGTGCGCCTGGTCGATGCTGCCCGGGCCGCAGATGGCGGCGGACATGCCGGCCTGCTGGTAGCAGGGGGCCTCGGTGCTGTAGGTGACGGCGCGCGGGCGGCCGCCGCCGGTGAGTTTTGCGGCCAATGCCACGGCCGGGGAATCGGGGTCGGCGGCGTAGGCCGGAACTTGCAGCAAAGTTTCGTGGCGCACTTTTGCCGGGGCGAGGGTTTGGGCGTGGTCGCGGAATTTTTGCACCAGCGCGCCGGCATCAAAGGAGGGGACGGTGCGGATTTCCCAGTCAAAACTGCACCGCCCCGGCACCACGTTGATTTGCGTGCCGCCGGTGACGGTGCCGATGTTGATGGTGGTGTGGCCCGGTTCGGCGGCCGGCAGTTCGCCGCCGGCGTCGCGGGCTTCGATGGCGAGTTGTTCCAGAAAGGAAATCAGTTTTGCGGCGGCGGTGATGGCGTTCACGCCGCGGTGGGTCTGGCTTGCGTGGGCTTCAACGCCGGCCACATGGGCGCGAAATTGGCAGTGGCCTTTGTGGGCGTTGATGACGGTCATGGCGGTGGGTTCGCCGATAATCACCGCCTCCGGGCGGATTCCCATGGCGGCGATTTGCGGCGCCAGTTGAAACGCGCCGGCGAGGTTGGTTTCCTCGTCGTGGGTGACGGCGAGGTGCACCGGCTTTCTCAGGCGCGCGGCGGTGAACTCCGGCACCGCGGCGAGCAGCGTGCCGAGGAATCCTTTCATGTCGCAGGTGCCGCGGCCGTAGAGGCGGCCGTCTTTTTCCACGCATTGGAACGGGTCGCCGCTCCATTGTTCGCGCCGCGCCGGCACCACGTCGGAGTGGCCGGAAAGAATGACGCCGCCGCCGCCGTCACCGCCGATGGTGGCGAACAGATTCGCCTTGTCGCCGGCGTCGTTGTAAAAAAGATGCGGGGTGAGGCCGTGGCCGGCGAGGTGGTCTTCAACGAAGCGGATGAATTCCAGATTGGAGTTGCAACTGGTGGTGTCGTGGTTCACCAGTTTTTTAATCATCGCCGCCGCGCTGTAAACCTCGCCCACAAGTCACTTCACGCGGTCCAAAGCCGCGGCCAGGTCGGCGAGGATGTCGTCCACATCCTCAATGCCCACCGACAAGCGCACCAGTCCGTCGCTCAGGCCGCGTGCGCGGCGCTCCGCCGCCGGCACATCGGCGTGGGTCATGGTGGCGGGGTGGGTGATCATGGATTCCACCGCGCCCAGGCTTTCGGCCAGGCCGCAAAGTTTGACGCCGTTCATCAGTGCGGCGCCGGCCTCAATGCCGCCCTTCAACTCAAAGGAAATCATGCCGCTGAAGCCGGACATTTGCCGCCGGGCGGTCTCGTGTTGCGGGTGCGACGGCAGGCCGGGGTAAATGACCCGCGCGACCTTGGCGTGGCGGTGCAAAAACTCGGCGATCTTCTGCGCGCTCTCGGCGTGGCAGCGCATGCGCAAGTGCAGGGTTTTCATTCCGAGCAGCGCAAGCCAGCAGTCGAAAGGCCCGGGCACCGCGCCGATGGTTTTCTGGATGAATTTAAGTTCGTCGTAAATCTCCCGGCGGTTGGTCACCACCGCGCCGCCGATGAGTTGGTTGTGTCCGCTGAGATATTTTGTCGTGCTGTGCATGACAAGGTCCGCGCCCCATTCCAGCGGGCGCAAAAACACCGGCGTGGCGAAAGTGGAATCCACGCCGAAATACACGCCGGCGTCCTTGGCGATTTTCGCAACAGCGCCGAGGTCGGTTATCTTAAGCAGCGGGTTGGTCGGCGTCTCCACCCAGATCATTTTTGTGTTCGGGCGGACCGCAGCGGCGACTTTTTGCGGCTCGGAAGTGTCCACATAACTGAACTCCAAACCATAGCGCGCCAGCACCCGGTCAAAGTGCCGCGACACGCCGCCGTACACATCGTCCGAGCAAACCACATGGTCGCCGGCGCTCAGCAGCTTCATGCACCCGTCCACCGCCGACATCCCGCTCGCATAGCAAACGCCGAAAGCCTCGCCCTCGCCGCCCTCCACCGCCGCCAGGTTTTCCTCCAGCACCTGGCGCGTGGGGTTGGAGGAGCGCGTGTAATCAAAGCCCTTGTCGCGTCCCACCTCCTCCAGCACATATGTGGCGGTCTGATACAATGGCGGCACAATCGCCCCGGTGACCGGGTCGGGCCTAATGCCGGAGTGGATTAGTTTGGTGGGGAGTTTCATTTTGGGAGGCTCGGCTGAGGGTGATTCGGGGGTAATGTTAGCAGGTATTTTAAATTGGCGCCGCGGGCCGAAATTAATGTTATATTATTTTCCAATGTCCCCGTCCGCCATCCGCGCCTACCTCAAGGAAGTCGCCGCCATTCAGCGCGGCGGCAAATTTACCGAGCATAGTTTCCGTGCCGCGCTGCAAAAACTGCTGCAGGCGTTGCTGCCGGGCGTCGACATCACCAATGAGCCGGGCATGATTATGGAGGGCGGCGCGCCGGATTATGTGTTGGCGCGCAAGTCGATTCCGCTCGGCTATGTCGAAGCGAAAAACATCGACAAATCCCTCGATGACAAATTATTCAGCGAGCAATTCAACCGCTACCTGCAATCGCTGGACAACCTCGTTTTCACCAACTACCTGCAATTCCGATTTCACCGTGACGGTGAGACCAAACCGGTGGCGGAAGTCGACATCGCCGAGTTGCAAGGCGGCAAAATTAAACCGTTGCCGGAGAACTTCGCGCGCTTTGCTGATTTGGTAACCGACTTTGGCGCTTATCAGGGCCAGACCATCACCACCGCTGATGATTTGGCTGCGCGCATGGCCGACAAGGCGCGGTTGTTGGCCGGCGTGATTGAGAGCGCGCTGAATGAGGACGAAAAGAACGGCAATGGGCGAAACAGCGAACTGCAGAGTCAACTGAGCGCATTTCGAGAAATCTTGGATGCCGGCATCAAGCCGCAGCGTTTCGCCGGCATCTACGCGCAGACCATCGCCTACGGCATGTTCGTCGCGCGGTTGCACGACCCGTCACCGGCGACTTTTACCCGCGTCGAGGCGGCCGGTTTAATTCCCGGCAGCAATCCGTTCTTGAAGAAGTTTTTTAGTTACATCGCCGCGCTTGATTTGGACGCGCGCATTCGCTGGCTGGTAGACGATTTGGCTGATGTATTCCGCGCCTCGGATGTGGCTGAGTTGATGGAGGACTTCGGCCGCGCAACGCAGCGCACCGACCCGTTCATTCATTTTTACGAGACATTTCTCGGTCAATACGACAAAAAATTGCGCAAGAGTCGCGGGGTGTATTACACACCAGCCCCGGCGGTCAACTTCATCGTGCGCGCGGTGGATGAGATTCTAAAAAAGGAATTCGGCCTGCCCGGCGGACTGGGGGACACTGCAAAAACCATGGTGAAGAGGAATGGCGCGAAAAAAGAAGTGCACAAGGTGCAGATTCTCGACCCCGGCACCGGCACCGGGACTTTTCTTGCCGACATCGTGAAGCGTATTCACGAGAATTTTCGCGGCCAGCAGGGCGGGTGGCCGGATTATGTTCAAGATGAACTGCTACCGCGACTGAACGGCTTCGAGATTCTCATGGCGCCATATGCCATGGCGCATGTGAAGTTGGAGATGGTGTTGAAGGAAACCGGCTTCGAGTTGGGCAGTCAGCGGCTTCGGATTTATCTCACCAACTCGTTGGAAAACCGCGAGGCCGAGACCAAAATGCACGATATTCCGTTCGCCAACTGGCTGGTGAATGAAGCGCTCGGGGCGGATGAAGTCAAGCGCGATGCGCCGGTGATGGTGGTCATCGGCAACCCGCCGTACGCGGTCAGCAGCAGCAACCGCGGGCGGTGGATTCAAAACTTGATTGAGGATTATAAGGAAGGCTTGAACGAGACCAACATCCAGCCGTTGTCGGATGACTACATCAAGTTTATCCGCTTCGGCGAGCACTTGGTCGAGAAAACCGGCGAGGGCGTGTTGGC
>RKSH01000228.1 GCA_007570945.1 Gammaproteobacteria bacterium
CGCCCTTGCAGAAAATCTCAATGAACTCCCAAGTGTATTTGAGATAGGGATTGCTCGGGCTTTTCCAACTGCCCCAGGCGGTGTATTTGCAGTTGTAGTTGTTTTTCTCCCACAGGATTTCGCCCTTCCAGATCAGCTTTTTGCTGATGAAGTAGTTGCTGATGATGTGGTGGCTGGGGATGTAGTCCGAGTACAGCGGCTGGATGTTGACCACGATGCGACCGCCGTGTTTGAGGACGCGGGTACATTGGTCAAAAACCTTGAACAGTTTGTCAAAGTAGCCCGGCCAATCAAAATCATCCGCGCCGGCGGCGTAATCCAGGCCGAAATTGTAGGGCGGCGAGGTGAAAATCAAATCCACGCAGTTGTCCGGCAGTTTTTTCAGCACTGTTGCGCTGTCACCGCAGATGATTTTATTCACATAGTGCGCGGGAACACCGCTGTTCCGGGTTGAATAACCGTGTTCCTTGGCGTAGTAAAATTTACCCCGTTGCAGTTCTTTTGCAGCGCGGTTTTTTACCTTGCGCTCTTTGTTGTAATTTACATAATCGCGCTTTTTCCCGCGAATGCCATAACTCCCCACACCCTCCACGGCGGCGAGAATATCGGTCAGCAAGCCGTTCCCGACGGATAATTCCTCAACAGATTTTTTCAGGCGGGCCATGTCAACTTCCCGCAAGAGAATCTGCACCGAATTTCCCTCCGGCACGACGTGAAAATCGCGCTTGCGAAACTGGTGATTGAAAGAATCAATCAAACCAATCTCTTTTTTATTGAGGGATTTCGCCCGGGTGAGTTGGATTTCTTTATACATGGCTGCTTATATTGTAGACGATTGACGGACGAGCGCGCAATACTCGGTCAAAAATTAATGCGCCACCCCGGCCGCCCCGTGCTCGTCGATTAGCGCGCCGCTGACGAAGCGGTCCAGGGAGAAAGCCGCATTTAATTCATGCGGCGCGCCGTGGGCGATGGTGTGGGCGAAGACCCAGCCGGAACCGGGGGTGGCCTTGAAGCCGCCGGTGCCCCAGCCGCAGTTGAAGAACAGGCCGCGCACCGGGGTGACACCGATGATGGGGCAGGCGTCGGGGCAGGTGTCCACGATGCCGCCCCACTGGCGCAACTGGCGCACGCGGCTGAACACCGGGAACAGTTCCACGATGGCGGCGACCGCGCCCTCCACCACGTCCAGGCCGCCGCGCTGGCCGTAGCCGTTGTAGGAATCGATGCCGGCGCCAATCACCAACTCGCCCTTGTCGCTCTGGCTGATGTAGCCGTGCACCGCGTTGGACATGACCACGGTGTCCAGCACCGGCTTCAGCGGCTCCGACACCAGCGCTTGTAGCGGATGGCTCTCAATGGGCAGGCGCAGGCCGGCCATGGCGGCGAGCACGCTGCTGTGGCCGGCGGCGACCACGCCGACCTTGGCCGCCTTGATGAAGCCGCGGGTGGTGTCGACGCCAATAACAGCGCCGTTGTCGCGGCGGATGCCGGTGACCTCGCACTGCTGGATGATGTCCACGCCGCGCGCGTCGGCGGCGCGGGCATAGCCCCAGGCCACGGCGTCGTGGCGGGCCACTCCGCCGCGCGGCTGAAACGACGCGCCGAGCACCGGGTAGCGTGCCGTGGGCGCGGTGTTCATGATGGGGACGCGCCGCTTAATCTCACCGGGGTCCAGCACCACGGCGTCGATGCCGTTTAAGCGGTTGGCGTTGACGCGGCGTTCAATGTCGCGCATTTCCTGCAGAGTGTGGCCGAGATTCATCACGCCGCGCTGGCTGAACATCACGTTGTAGTTCAATTCTTTGCTGAGGCCCTCCCACAGTTGCAGCGATTTTTCGTACAGCATCGCGGCCTCGTCCCATAGGTAGTTGGAGCGGACGATGGTGGTGTTGCGGCCGGTGTTGCCGCCGCCGAGCCAGCCCTTCTCCAGCACCGCGACGTTGGTGAGGCCGTGGACGCTGGCGAGGTAGTAGGCGGTGGCGAGGCCGTGGCCGCCGCCGCCGACGATGACCACGTCGTATTCGCGCTTCGGCTGCGGGCTGCGCCACGCCGGCCGCCAGCGGCGGTGACCGCTCAGCGCGTTGCGGGCCAGCGCAAAGATGGAATATTTCTGCACCACCGACTACACCGCCGCCGTCACTTTTAACGTCGCCACCGTCAGTTTCGACGTCGGTACCGTCACTTTTGGCGCCAACACCGCCATTCCCGACGTCGGCGCCTCCACTTGCGGCACCCACACCGTCATTTTCCCCGTTGCCACCGTCATTTTCGCCCTCCGCAACGCCAACTCAGCCGCCATACACCGGAAACCGCGCGCACAACTCCTTCACTTTGGCGCGCGTCTGGTCCACCACCGACTCGTCGCCCATGCGGTCCAGAATGTCGCACATCCAGTGGGTGACCGCGGTCATCTCGCGCTCGCGGAAGCCGCGGGTGGTGGACGCCGGGGTGCCGATACGCACGCCGCTGGTGACAAACGGCGAGCGCGGATCGTTGGGCACCGCATTTTTATTGACGGTGATATTGGCGCGGCCAAAGGCGGCGTCGGCGTCCTTGCCGGTGATGTTCTTGTCGATTAAATCCAGCAGGAACAAGTGGTTGTCGGTGCCGTCGGAAACGATTTTGTGGCCGCGCGCCTGAAACGCGGCGACCATGGCGCGCGCGTTGGCCACCACCTGCGCCTGGTAGTCCTTGAACTCCGGCGCCATGGCCTCCTTGAACGCCACCGCCTTGGCGGCGATGACGTGCATCAGCGGCCCGCCCTGCATGCCGGGAAAGACCAGCGCGTTGAGTTTCTTTTCCACCGCCGGGTTGGCGCGCGCCAAGATGAGTCCGCCGCGCGGGCCGCGCAGGGTTTTGTGGGTGGTGGTGGCGACCACATCGGCGACCGGCACCGGGTTGGGGTAGCGGCCGGCGGCCACCAGGCCGGCCACATGGGCCATGTCCACAAACAAACAGGCGCCGACCTCATCGGCAATGGCGCGGAATTTTTGCCAGTCCAGCACCCGTGAGTAGGCGGAAAAACCGGCCACCACCATCTTCGGCTGGTGCTCGCGGGCCAGCGCGGCGACCGCGTCGTAGTCCACCTCGCCGTCGCTGTCGCGCACGCCGTACTGCACGGCATTGAACACCTTGCCGGAAAAGTTCACCCCGGCGCCGTGGGTCAGGTGGCCGCCGTGGGCCAAACTCATGCCTAATATGGTGTCGCCGGGCGCCAGCATGGCCAGGTAGACGGCGGCGTTGGCCGAGGAACCGGAATGCGGCTGCACATTGGCGAAGTCGGCGCCGAATAATTGTTTGGCGCGCTCAATGGCCAGCGACTCCGCAATGTCAACAAATTCGCAACCGCCGTAGTAGCGTTTGCCCGGGTAGCCCTCGGCGTATTTGTTGGTCAACTGGCAGCCTTGCGCCTCCAGCACGCGCGGGCTGGCGTAGTTTTCCGACGCGATTAACTCAATGTGCCGCTCCTGCCGCACGCGCTCTTTTTCCAGCGCGTCCCACAAGGGCGCGTCGAAATTCTTAATGCGTTCGCTTCTGTGGTACATGTTTTTTTGCCCGTAGGTTGGCGGTGAAAGTTCAGTCCATCACCGTGGTTTTCAGAATGTTCACCATCGTGGCATGGGCGGTGGTGTCGCCGGGGTTGCGGATGGTGTGGCGAAAGTCGCCGCGGTAGCGCAAGGTTTCACCGGCGGCGACGTTGTGGACACGGTCATCCACCGTCACCTCCAGCGCGCCGCCCAACACGGTGAGGTTTTCCACCGAGCCTTTCTGGTGCGGCTCCGACTCCAGCACGCCGCCCGGCTCGGCGACAAAATCATACCACTGCACCCAGTCCACGGTTTTCAACCAGCCGATGATGCGCAGTCTACAGAGGCCGTCCTCGCTGGTCAGCAACGGCGTGCCGGGCGGGCCAACGTGCTCCAGAAATTTTTCCTGCGCGCCGGACTGCAACACTTCATCCATGCTCGCATCCAACGCCTGGCTCAGCCGCCAGATGGTGCTCAATGTCGGGTTGGTTTCATTTTTTTCAATCTGTGAGATGACCGACTTCGCCACCCCCGACTGCTCCGACAACTCGCCCAGGGAAAGTTTGTACGCCTTGCGCAACCGCTGAATGGTCAGCCCCATCTGCGGCGAGTCGGCGACCGCCGCGGCGCGGCTTTTGTTTTTTTTCGCGGGCCTTGACATCAGGTTTTGCGGTGTTACATTTCACCCGTTCTTTATTTAGAACATTTGAGTTTTATAAAGTCCAAATTTTTGGAGAAAATTTATAAGCCATTGAATAATAATGGTTTATTTTTTTCTCCTTTTAGTGGATTTTATGATAGCATTGTTCTTTATAAAGAACCACGGCGGCATCAGCAAAGTTTCAGCGTGGGCAAAAACGACCGGCAACCGCCCCGACAGCACACTATACACAAAAAAAACCACACTGGAGACAACCCCATGGGCACCATCAAAGTCACCGACCACCAGGGCAGGGAGCACACCTTGGCCGCCGCCGAAGGCTGGCGGCTGATGGAAATCATCCGCGACCACGGACTTGAGATTGAAGCGGTTTGCGGCGGCGCCTGCGCCTGCGCCACCTGCCATGTCATCGTGGACAGTCGCTGGGCGGAAAAACTGCACCCGGCGCGCGCCGACGAGCGTGACATGTTGGACGACCTGGACAGCGCCACCGAAAACTCGCGCCTAAGCTGCCAAGTCATCTGGAACCGCGCGCTGGACGGGCTCGGCCTGCGCCTGGCCGACTCGCGGTGAAGCCGCGGTGAGGTTTTTCCCGGTTTTCATTCGCCTAAGCGGGCGGCGCGCGGTGGTCGCCGGCGGCGGCGAACAGGCCGCGCAAAAAGTCCGCCTGCTGGCCAAGACCGGCGCCGCCATCAACGTCTTCTCGCCGGCGCCGTCCGCCGAGTTGCGCCGGCTGGCCGGGCGCGGCGCCGTCACCCTCGCCCGCCGCAACTTCCGCGATGCCGACGCCGACGGCGCTGCCTTGGTGTTCGCCGCCGCCGGCGATGCGTGCATGGACAAGAAAGTCTCCGCCGCCGCGCGGGCGCGCAACATTCCGGTCAATACCGTGGACCGGCCGGCGCTGTGCACTTTTTACACGCCGGCGCTGGTGGACCGCGACCCGGTGGTGGTGGCGGTGGGCACCGAGGGCGCCGCACCGGTGCTGGCGCGGCGCATCAAAAGCAAAATCGAAACCATGCTGCCGCCGGCCACCGGCGCGCTGGCAAAATTCGCGCAAAGCTTGCGCGCCGAGGTCGCGGAAACCGTTCCGCCGCCGCGTGCACGGGCATTCTGGGAAAATTTTTTCGCCCACGCCAACGCCGGGCGCACCACGGCACTCATCGCGCAGGGAAGATTCCCCGAAGCACGGCGCGCCGCACAAAAACTTTTGGCGCGCGCGAAGGTGAAAGCGGACGGCATGGTCAGCGTGCTCAGCGCCCCGGCCGATGCCGAACTGCTCACCGTGAAAGCGGTGCGCAAATTACAGGAGGCCGATGTCATCGTGCACGACCGCGGCGTCGGCGGCGCCATTCTGGAATACGCGCGCCGCGACGCCGAGCGCGTGGACGCCGGCGGCGGCGATGTGCAAGGCCTGCTCACCAGGCACGTCGGGGCCGGCCGCAACGTGGTCTGCATTTCCGCACTCGGCACCGTCATTTCCGCAACCATAATCAGCGCCCTCCGCGCCGGCGGCATCACCGTGGACGTCGTTCCCGGCATCCGCGGCCCGGCGTTCATCACCGTCACACCCAAACCACCGCCGGCGCCATGCATCCCGCCGCCTCGGCCTTTGCAGTCGCCAAAAGAGTTGCGGGCATGAACGGCTGGATTGTCAGCGCCAACGATTTGGTTGTCGGCACCGTGGTGTATTACGCCGCCGATGGCTGGAGCGGCGACATCGGTGACGCCGCGGTCGCCGCCGACCGGATTGCCGCAAAAAAATTACTCGCCGCATCGGAGTCCGCGGTGCGTGACAACCGCGTGGTGGAGCCGTATTTGGTGGAAGTGGAACTTTGCCGCGGCAAACTTTCGCCATTGCGCCTGCGCGAACAACTGCGCCACCGCGGTCCGAGCGTGGCGCAGGCGGGGGGATAACAAAAGTGTACCGCTACGACGAGTTTGACGCACAGGTGGTGCGCGAGCGGGTGGCGCAATTCCGCGGCCAAGTGGCGCGGCGGCTGGCCGGCGAATTAAGCGAGGAAGAATTCAAACCGCTGCGGCTCATGAACGGCGTGTACCTGCAGTTGCATGCCTACATGCTACGCGTCGCGGTGCCGTACGGCACGTTGTCGTCGCGACAGTTGCGCAAACTTGCGCACATTGCCGCCACTTACGACAAAAACTACGGCCACTTCACCACCCGCCAGAACATTCAATTCAATTGGCCGCAACTGCGCGACATTCCGGACATCCTCGGCGAGCTCAGCGAGGTGGAAATGCACGCCATCCAGACCAGCGGCAATTGCATCCGTAACGTCACCGCCGACCCGTTTGCCGGCGCCGCCGCCGATGAGATTGAGGACCCGCGGCCCATCTGCGAATTAATCCGCCAGTGGTCCACATTCCACCCGGAGTTCACCTTCCTGCCGCGCAAATTTAAGATCGCCGTCACCGGCGCGCCCAAGGACCGCGCGGCAATTAAAGTGCACGACATCGGCCTGCGCATGCACAGAAACGCCGCCGGGGCGCCGGGATTTGAGGTGGTGGTCGGCGGCGGGCAGGGGCGCACGCCCATGATCGGCAAAACCATCCGCCGCTGGCTGGCGCGGAATGAAATTCTCGCCTACCTCGAGGCCATCATGCGGGTGTACAATTTGCACGGCCGCCGCGACAACAAATACAAGGCGCGGGTGAAAATTTTGGTGCACGAAATCGGCGCCGAACAATTCGCCGCGCAAGTGGAGCGCGAATACGAAAATTCCGCCGGCCAAACGCGCAAGGCGTTGCCCGATGCCGACGAAATCCGGCGCATTGCCCGCCACTTCGCGCCGCCCATCGGTGAGGCCGAGGCCAAGGCTGACGACGGTGAGGGCGCAAAAAAGTTGCGCGCCGCGCGCGCCGCCGACGGTGGCTTTGACCTGTGGTGCCGCGCCAGCCTTGCCGCACACAAAATCCCCGGCCATGCAATCGTCACCGTCAGCCTAAAACCGGCCGGCGGCATTCCCGGCGACGCCACCGCCGAACAGATGCGCAGTGTCGCCGGACTCGCCGAACGGTTCAGCCACGGCGAAGTGCGGGTCAGCCATGAGCAAAACCTGGTGCTGCCCTGGGTGCGCGCGGCCGAGGTGCACGAGTTGTGGCGCGGCTTGCGTGACTCCGGACTCGCCGCCGCCAACGCCGGACTCGCCGGTGACATCATCTGCTGCCCGGGGCTGGACTACTGCACCCTGGCCACCGCGCGCTCCATTCCCGTCGCGCAGCAGCTCGGCGTGCGACTCGGCGGCACCAAACGCCAGCGCGACATCGGCGGACTCAGCATCAACATTTCCGGCTGCATCAACGCCTGCGGCCACCACCATGTCGGCAACATCGGCATCCTCGGGCTGGAGAAGAAAGGCCGCGAATTCTACCAAATCACCCTCGGCGGCAGCGCCGATGAAAACGCCGCCATTGGCGACATCATCGGCCCCGGCTTCGCCGCCGAGGAGGTGGGCGACGCGGTGGACATGGTGGTCGGCACCTACCTTAAAATCCGCCGCGCCGGCGAAACTTTCATCGACGCCTACCGCCGCGTCGGCGCAGAACCGTTCAAGGAGGCGCTGTATGCTGCTTAGGGACGGCGCCATTGCACCCGGTGACTCGTGGCGCGCGGTGGATGACGGTGAAGACCTGCCGGCCGGCAACGTCACCGTCACCCTGCGGCGTTTTCTTGCCGAGCGCGAGCAACTCGCCGCGCGCGATGGCGAGGTCGGCGTGCGCATCAACCCCGGCGAGGACCTGGCGCTGGCCGCCAGCCACGCCGATGCCGTCAACACCGCCGCCCTAGTCAGCATCATCTTCCCGGCGTTCACCGATGGCCGCGGCTTCTCGGTCATCCGCTCGTTGCGCAGGCAAGGCTACCGCGGCGAGATTCGCGCCGACGGCAGCCTGCTGCCCGACCAGTTTGCCTTCCTCCGGCACTGCGGCGCGGACACCGTGGCAATCGCCGACGGCGAAGACGCGCAAACATGGCTGCGCGAAGCGCGGGCGCTGTCCCTCGCCTACCAGGCCGGTTATGCGCCAACCGACGCGCGCAACATTCTTGAAGCGCGCGCCCAGGCCAACCGTGCTACACTGCGCGCCACCGCCATCACCGTCGCCACGCCGGAAAAAACATGACCTACATCGTCAACGAAAAATGCATCAAGTGCAAATACCAGGATTGCATTGAAGTGTGCCCGGTGGACTGCTTCTACGAAGGCATGGACATGCTGGTCATCCACCCCGAGGAGTGCATTGACTGCGGCGTGTGCGAGCCCGAATGCCCGGTGGAGGCCATCGTTCCCGACACCGAACCCGGCGCCAAAAAGTGGATCGCCTTCAACCTCCACTACGCCCAGGAATGGCCCAACATCACCGCCAAGGGTGAAGTTCCCGCCGACGCCGACCGGCACAAAGACACTCCGGAGAAATTAAAAAAGTTCATGCCCGAAGGGGCGGATGCCCTCGGTGGGGATTAAACCCGCGCCGGCGGCGGTGACGGCGGGCGTCATTCCTTGGCAAGTTCCGCCAGGCCGGCAAACAGGGCGAGGGCTTCGGGGTTGGCCAGGGCTTCTTTGTTTTTAACTTCTTCGCCGTGCACCACGCTGCGCACGGCGAGTTCGACGATTTTGCCGCTGCGGGTGCGGGGAATGTCGGCGACTTGGATGATTTTTGCCGGGGCGTGGCGCGGCGTGGCGTTGCGGCGGATGGCGGCGGTGATTTTTTCGCTGAGCGCGGCGTCCAAGCGCGCGCCGTCGCGCAGGCGCACGAACAGCACCACCCGCACATCGCCCCGCCAGCGCTGGCCGATGACCAAACTCTCCATCACCTCATCCACTTTTTCCGCCTCACGGTAAATCTCGGCGGTGCCGATGCGCACGCCGCCGGGGTTCAGCACCGCGTCGGATCTACCGTAGATAATTGCGCCGCCGCTTTCGGTGAACGCGATGTAGTCGCCGTGGCACCAAGTGCCGGGGAATTTTTCAAAATATGCGGCGCGGTATTTGTGACCGCCGGGGTCGTTCCAGAATGCCACCGGCATGGAGGGAAACGGCGCACGGCACGCCAACTCGCCTTTTTTTTCCGGCGGCAGGTCGGCGCCATGGTCATCCAGCGCGGCCACTTTCATGCCGAGGGCGGCGCATTGAATCTCGCCGCGCCGCACCGGCAATGCCGGGTTGCCGAGCACAAAGCAGCCCATGATGTCGGTGCCGCCGGAAATGGACGACAGGCATACGTCGGATTTAATTTTTTCGTACACAAAATCAAACCCCTCCGGCGACAGCGGCGAGCCGGTGGACAGCACCGCGCGCAGCGCCGCCAAATCATGGGTGCGCGCCGGGCCGGCGCCGGCTTTGCCGAGCGCGTCCAGATATTTGGCCGAGACGCCGAAGATGCCGATGCGCTCCTCGGCGGCAAAATCAAGCAGCGCATCGGCGTGCGGCACAAACGGCGAACCGTCGTACAGCATCAGGCAGGCGCCGGAGGCCAGGCCGCTGGCCAGCCAGTTCCACATCATCCAGCCGCAGGTGGTGAAAAAAAACAGCCGCTCACCGCGCCGGACGTCACAGTGGAGTTGGTGCTCTTTCACGTGCTGCAGCAAAGTTCCGCCGGCGCCATGCACGATGCACTTGGGCGCGCCGGTGGTGCCGGAGGAATACATGATGTACAGCGGATGGTTGAACGGCAGGCGGCGGAATGGGATGGCAGCCCCCGCCGCGCGGTTTGGGGAGACCGGGGCAAAGTCGGCCAGCAGCACGGTGTCTTTCATTGCGCTGATGTCGGGGCGCTCGGCGGCGTGGGGAATGACCACGACTTTTTCCAGCGCCGGCAGGCCGGCCTGAATGGCGCGTACTTTTTCCAGGCAATCGTGGCGTTTGCCGTTGTAAAAATAACCGTCGGCGCAAAACAAAACCTTGGGCCCGATTTGCCCGAAGCGGTCGAGCACGCCGCGCGCGCCGAAATCCGGCGAGCAGGATGACCACACCGCGCCGAGAGCGGCGGCGGCGAGCATGGCGGTGACGGCCTCGGGAATGTTCGGGATGTAAGCGGCGACCCGGTCGCCCGGGGCGACGCCGAGTTGCGCCAGGGCCTCGGCAATGCGCGCCACATGGTTGTGCAATTCGGCATGGCTCAGGCGGCGGGTTGCGCCGTTCTCGCCGCGAAAAATAATTGCCGGACGGTCACCGTCGTCGCCGCCGCACAAAAGATTCTCCGCAAAGTTCAGCCGCGCCTCGGGAAACCACTGCGCGCCCGGCATCTGTTCACGGTCTTTCACCACCGCGCCGTCCCCGCCCTCACCGATGATGCCGCAAAACCTCCACACCGCGCGCCAGAAGTCCTCGGCCTGGTCCACCGACCAGCGGTGAAGGTCACGGTAACCGCCGGCCGGCGCGCCGAATGCGTCGCGCGCGTAATCGGCGAAGCGGGTGATATTGGCGGCGGCGACGGCGTCCTCGGTCGGCGTCCACAACGGCTTGGTGGTCGGTTTCACTTCAGCGCCCGGTGTTTGCTATGCTGTTCCCGCCATTGTAAGCATCGGTGCGGTCATGACAAGAGAGAGAAAATCGGCGCGCGCGCAAAAGCCGGCGGCGGCGCTTGCCCAACTGCTGCGCGACGAACCGGATTCGTCATTGGCCGCGCTGCTCGGCCACTACTACCACCGCGCCCCGCCGGAGGACCTGGCCGCCGCCGACCGCGGCGATTTGCGCGGCGCGGTCATCGCCCACCGCAACTTTGCCAAAGTGCGCGCCGCCGGCGAGGCGCTGTGCCGCATCTACAATCCACAACGCGAACGCGACGGCTGGCGGTCCGCCGGTACCGTACTTGAGATCGTCACCGACAACATGCCGTTTCTGGTGGACTCGGTTTCCATCGCGCTTAACCGGCACGGACTCACCATTCACCTGACCATCCACCCGGTGGTGCACGTGGCCCGCGACAGCGGCGGCAATTTGCTGGATGCAACCGCCGCTCCCGACAGCGCCAAAAACACCAGTGCAGAATCGTGGATGCGTTTTCAGGTGGACCGGCAGCCCGACGACGGCGCCATGCGCCGGTTGCAGGACGAGATTAAAACCATCCTCAGCGAAATCCGCCGCGCTTGCGACGACTGGAAACCCATGCTCGGCAAAGTGAGCGACGCCATCGCCGCGCTCGGCACCGAGGCGCCGGCGGCCGGCGCTGACGCGGCCGACCTCGGCGAGGCGGCCGATTTCTGCCGCTGGATTGCCGACAACAACTTCACATTTCTCGGCTACTGCGAATATGAAAACGCCGGCGGCGGCTCGCGCATCAACCCGCGCTCGGCGTTGGGCGTCCTGCGCACCTTGGACGAGGAAAGCTGCAACGCGGTCCTGCCGGCGGACTCGGAAAATTTCATGCGGCCCGGCGAGCCGCTGATGGTCACCAAAGCCAGCGCCCAGTCGCGCATTCACCGCCCGGCGTATATGGACTGCATCAGCATTCCGCGCCGCGACAGCGGCGGCCGGCCGCGCGGGCGGCTGTGCATTCTCGGTCTGTTCACCTCCACCCTGTACCGCCAGCCGACGCGCAGTATTCCGCTGCTGCGCCTGCGCGGCTCAAAAATTCTGCAGCGCAGCGGCTTCGCCGTGGACGGCCACGGCGGCAAGGCGCTGCAGGATGTGCTGGACAGTTTTCCCCGCGACAGTCTTTTCCAGATTCCGGAGGAGGAGCTGTTTGAAATTTGCATGGGCATTCTGGAACTGCAGGAACGCCAGCGCATCCGTCTGTTTATGCACCGCGACGTGCACCGGCGGTTTTATTTTTGCATGATTTACCTGCCGCGCGACCGTTACACGCGGGAGTTGCGCCTGCGCTTTCAGGACATTCTGATGGACGCGCTGCACGGCACCGGCTTTGAGTTCGGGACCCTGTTTTCCGAATCCATGCTGGCGCGCATTCACTTCATCATTCACGCCCCCACCGACAGCGAGGCCAGGATTTCGGCGGCCGAAATTCAGCGGCGCATCATGGAATCGACGCGCTCGTGGGGCGACAGGTTGCGCGAGGCGCTGGCCGCCGCCGAGCCGCGACGCGCCGCCCGGCTGTTCAAAAAATACGCCGCCGCTTTTCCGGCCGGCTACCAGGAAGACTTCACCGCCGCCGATGCGGTGCGCGATATTGCCGAGATGGAGCGCATGGGCGGCCGGCGGCAACTCGGCATTCGCCTGGCCGCCGGCGGCGACGGTGAGGGCGAAGGCGGGAGTGGCGGCGAACTGAGACTGAAATTGTTTTCGCGTGAAAAACCGGTGCCGCCGTCAGACACGCTGCCGATACTGGAGGCGATGGGGTTGCGGGCGGTGGCCGTGCGTACCTACCTTGCGCACCCGGCGGACGCGGCCGCGGTGTGGGTGCACGAGTTTGCGCTTGCGCCGGGCGGCGGCGGCGAACTCCGAGTGAATGTGGAGCACGGCGACAATGTCACCGAATCTTTCCTGCGCACCTGGGAGGGCCTGGCCGAGAACGACGGTTTTAACCGCATGGTGCTGAGTGCCGGTCTGCACTGGCGCGAGGTCAGCGTGTTGCGCGCTATTTGCAAATACCTGCGGCAAATCCGCATCCGCTACAGCGAGAACTACATGATTGAAACGCTGGGCGGCAATCCGCGCATGGCGCGGCGACTGGTGCGCCTGTTCCATGCGCGCTTTGACCCGGACGGTGACGGCGCCGCCGACGATGCGCTTGTCACTGAAATCAACGAAGGGCTGGAACGCGTCGCCAACCTGGACGAGGACCGCATCCTGCGCGCGTTTCTCAATGTCATCGAGTCCACCCTGCGCACCAACTTCTACCAAAAGGACGCCGGCGGCGGGGCCAAGCCGTACCTCTCCTTTAAGCTGGACTCGCAAAAAATCCTGCGCATGCCGGAACCCAAGCCGATGTTTGAAATCTTCGTCTACTCGCCGCGGGTGGAGGCGGTGCACCTGCGCGGCGGCCGCATCGCGCGCGGCGGCCTGCGCTGGTCCGACCGCCGCGAGGACTTTCGCACCGAGGTGCTGGGCCTGGTCAAGGCGCAGATGGTGAAGAACGCGGTGATTGTCCCCACCGGCTCCAAGGGCGGCTTCGTGGTCAAGCGCCTGCCGGAAGACGGCGGCCGTGAAAAACTCATGGCCGAGGTGGTGGAGTGCTACAAAACTTTCATCCGCGGCATGTTGGACCTCACCGACAACCTGGTGGACGGCGCGGTGGCCGCCCCGGCCGACGTGGTGCGCCACGACGAAGACGACCCCTACCTGGTGATTGCCGCCGACAAGGGCACCGCCGCCTTCTCCGACACCGCCAATGAAGTGGCCGCGGAATACGGCTTCTGGCTGGACGACGGCTTCGCCTCCGGCGGCAGCACCGGCTACGACCACAAAAAGATGGGCATCACCGCCAAAGGCGCGTGGGAGTCGGTGAAGCACCACTTCCGCGAACTCGGCGTGGACACCCAAAGCATGAACTTCACCGCCATCGGCATCGGCGACATGGGCGGCGACGTATTCGGCAACGGCATGCTGCTATCAAAGCGCCTGAAACTGGTGGGCGCGTTTAACCACCAACACATTTTTCTCGACCCCGACCCGGACCCGGAAACGTCGTTCAATGAGCGCCGGCGCCTGTTCAACCTGCCGCGCTCCGGTTGGAGCGACTACGACCCGGGTTTAATTTCCGCCGGCGGCGGCGTGTTTGCGCGCAGCGCAAAATCCATCGCGCTGTCCGCCGAAGCGCGCGAGGCGCTGAAAATTAACGCGCTGCAACTGACGCCCAACGAATTAATCAACGCCATGCTGAAGGCGCCGGTGGACCTGCTGTGGAACGGCGGCATCGGCACCTATGTTAAAGCGGCCGCGGAAACCGACGAGATGATCAGCGACCGCGCCAACGACGGCGTGCGGGTGTGCGGCCGCGAGTTGCGTTGCCGGGTGGTGGGTGAGGGCGGCAACCTGGGCCTGACCCAACTGGGGCGCATTGAATACAGCCGGCACGGCGGCGGCCCCCAGGGCGGGCGCTGCTACAGCGACTTCATCGACAACTCCGGCGGCGTGGACGCCTCGGACCACGAGATCAACATCAAGATTCTGCTGAACGCCGCGGTGGCCGCCGGCAAATTGACGGTGGACCAACGCAACGCGCTGCTCGCCCATATGACCGACACGGTGGGCGGCCTGGTGCTGGCCGACAACTACGCGCAGTCGCGCGCCCTCGGCTTCGCCGCCCGCAACGCGCCGCACACCATCGGCGGCGATGCGCGCATGATCCGGCGCCTTGAGCGCGGCGGCCAACTGGACCGCGCGCTGGAATTCCTGCCCGGCGACGACGACCTCCGCCAGCGCCGGGTGGCCGGGCAGGGCCTGACGCGGCCGGAACTTGCGGTGCTGCTGGCATATGGAAAAATTGTTTTGTACAACGAACTGGTGCGCTCGGACTTGCCCGAGGATCCTTTTTTGCACCGGCTGCTGGTGGATTATTTTCCGCCGCTGCTCGGCGAGCGCCACCGCGACGACATGGGGCGCCACCAGTTGCGGCGCGAAATCATCGCCACCGCCATCACCAACGATATGCTGAACACCATGGGCCCGACCTTTGCCGAGCGCATGAAAGAGCTGGGCGGCGCCGACTCGGCCGACATGACGCGCGCTTACATCGCGGCGGCCGAAATTTTTTCCATGGATGAAACGCGGCGCGAAATTGAAGCGCTGGACAACAAGGTTGCCAGCGGCATCCAATATGAAATGACCGAATACGCCGTAGGCCTGATTGAGCGCGCCGCCTCGTGGATTCTGCGCAACCGGCGCATGCCGCTGGACATTTCCGCCACCGTGGGGCACTTCAAGCCCGGCGTCGCCGAACTCAGCGGCAGTCTGGCCCGCCTGCTGGCTGCGCCCAACCGCCTGGCGCAGACCCGGCGCGCCCGGCAACTGCTCCGGCGCGGCGTGCCGGAGGCGCTCGCCAACAAAGTCGCCGGCTTCATCGCGCTGTCATCGGCGCTGGACATCGTGGAAGTGGCGGCCGAGACCGGGCGTGGCGTGCTGGCCACGGCGCAAGTGTATTTCACCCTCGGCGCGCAACTGGAGTTGCAGTGGCTGCGCGACATGGCGGCGCACCTGGAAACCGCAAACCACTGGCACACCCTCGCCCGGTTCGGCCTGCACAACAACCTGCGGCAGGAGCAGCGCCTGCTGGCGGCTGCGGTGCTGAACGAAAGCGGCGGCGCAAAACCCAGGGCGATGGTGAAAGCCTGGCTGGCCAGGCACCACGCGCCCAGGGAACGTTTTCTGCAAGTGATGGAGGAACTGCAAACCACCGGCAACCCGGATTACGCCATGCTGAGCGTGGCGGTGAACGAGTTGAAAAAAATGCGCAGCGATGCCGGGGTTGGGTGAGGGCGGCGCCGGCCGCGCTCACAATTCGCGACGGTCGAGAAAGGCGCGCTGCAAAGTGCCGGGGTCCACATATTCCAACTCGGCCCCGGCCGGCAGGCCGCGGGCGAGACGGGTGATTTTCAGGTTCAGCGCGCGCGCCAGGTCGCCGATGTAGTCGGCGGTGGCCTCGCCTTCGGTGGTTTGGTTGGTGGCGAGAATCATTTCTTCCACGGCGTTGTCGCGGCAAACTTCACCGAGCCGGTGAAGGTGCAAATCTTCCGGGCCCACGCCGTCCAGCGGCGACAGTTTTCCCATCAGCACAAAATACAAACCGTCATAAACCCCGGCTTGCTCCACGGTCTGCAGGTCGGCCGGCGTTTCCACCACGCACAGTTGGCGCGCGTTTCTTTTTGCCGAAGCGCAAATCTCGCACAGTTCGGCCTCGCTGAAATTATTGCAGCGTTTGCAGTGCACCACGCCATCCAGCGCGCGGGTGAGAGCGGCGGTGATTTCGCGCGCGCCTTCGCGGTCGCGCTCCAGCAGGTGAAAAGCCATGCGCCGCGCGCCCTTGGGGCCGACGCCGGGCAGGCGGCGCAACGCCCGCTGCAGCACTTCAATGGCGCGCGCGCGGCTCACGGAAGCATGCGGGAAAAACCGGCGCCGCCGATGTCAGGCAACTTGTCGCGCGCCGTCCGCTCCACCTTGTGCAGCGCATCGTTGAACGCGGCCTTCAGCAAATCCTGCAGCGT
This sequence comes from Gammaproteobacteria bacterium, assembly GCA_007570945.1. Lineage (GTDB taxonomy): Bacteria > Pseudomonadota > Gammaproteobacteria > Arenicellales > Spongiicolonaceae > Spongiicolonus. Next base: position 16,307 of record RKSH01000228.1, read on the forward strand.
TGTTTTTTCATCCGCCGCAAGCAGCGACGGGTCCACCCGCACGCGGCGCACTTTGTAGTCGCAGGTCATCAGCACGCGCACCAGGCCGGCGCCGGACTCGCCGCTGACCTCGGTGCGGGCCAACTCCTCCTGCGCCTTTTGCAGTTGCCTGCGCATCTCGCCGGCCTGGCGCATCAGGTCGCCCAGCCCGGCATCGCCGTTAAACGCCATCGCCGCCGTCTCCGTTCCGCACATCCACCACGCTGGCGCCGAAGCGCTCCTTGATTGCGCGCACATGGTCGTCGTTGTCCACGCTGCGGCGCACTTCCGCGGCGGCGTTGTCGGCTTGTTCGCTTTGGCTTTGCGCCGGCGTCACGGCATCGGCGCCCTCCGCCTCCTCGGCAACTTTGAATTCAAGCCGCACCGCAACGCCGGTCATGCGGCTCAGACAACCGGCCAGCGACGCCGCCCGCTCTTCATGGAACATGGGCGCATTGTCCAGCACCAGGTGCACGCAGTCACCGTCCACTTTGACCGGCTTGGAATGAAACGCCAACTGCCGCACCATCGCCCGGGCTCCCGAAGCCTCCACCCACTGCGGCCAGGTTTCGGCGTTGAGTTCACTGAGATTGAATTTCGCCGGTGGTTTCGACGG
>RKSH01000130.1 GCA_007570945.1 Gammaproteobacteria bacterium
CTTTGAAATCGTCCGCGCCGCCGCCACCAAACCATTCGGCTTCACCGCGTTCCGCCCCGGTCCGGGACTCGGCGGCCACTGCATTCCCATAGACCCGTTCTACCTGTCATGGAAAGCGCGCCAACATGGTTTCAACGCGCGCTTCATTCAGCTCGCCGGCGAAATCAACACTGCCATGCCGAATTATGTCATGGAAAAAACCGCCGCCGCCCTGGAGGCGGCCGGCAAACCGCTGGCCGGCGCCCGCATTTTGGTGCTCGGCGTGGCCTACAAAAAAAACATTGACGACACCCGCGAGTCGCCGGGGTTGGAAATTATTTCACAACTGCAAAAAGCCGGGGCGCGGGTGGACTACAGCGACCCCCATGTGCCGCGTACGCCGCGTACGCGCAAACACGCACTCAGCCTGCAAAGCCTCACCCTCACCGCCGCCGCCGTGGCACGGTTTGACTGCGCCGTGGTGGTGACCGACCACGATGATTTTGACTGGGATTTGGTTGAAAAAAATTCCGCGCTCATCATCGACAGCCGCGGCGTGTTCACGCCGGCTGCCGGGAAAATCGTGCGCGCCTGACGGCGGCCGACTCAGCCGAGGACCAGCGTCTCCACCCCGCCCTCACCGCCCAGCATCAGCACATCGGCCGGGCGGCGCGCAAACAAACCGCTGGCGACCACGCCGGCGATGTGGTCAATGGCGCTTTCCATTTTTGCCGGCTCGCTGAGGTCCAGGTTTCTCACATCCAAAATAATGTTGCCGTTGTCGGTGGTGAAGCCGTCGCGCAACTGCGGCAGGCCGCCCAACTTCACCAACTCCCGCGCCACCAGACTTTGCGCCATGGGAATCACCTCCACCGCCAGCGGAAAATTTCCCAGGCGGCCGACAAGTTTGCCGCGGTCGGCGATGCACACAAAAACCTTGCTCGCCGCGGCGACAATTTTTTCCCGGGTCAGCGCGCCGCCGCCGCCCTTAATTAAATGCAGATGGCGGGTGGCCTCGTCGGCGCCGTCCACATAAACCGGCAACTCGCCGGCCTGGTTCAGCGCCACCACCGGGATGCCGTGGCCGCGCAACCGCTCGGCGCTGGCCTCCGAACTGGCCACGGCGCCGTCCACCTTTCCTTTCACGGCGGCCAGCGCGTCTATAAAGTGGTTGGCGGTGGAGCCGCTTCCCACGCCCACCACTCCGCCGCCGCCGCGCGAAAGCGTATAATCCAGGGCGGCGCGCGCGGCGGCCTGTTTCATGGCGTCGGTGTTCATTGCATCTTCCGCAAAGGCGGCGCGGCCATCTTAAACCACAATGGCGGACGGCACAGAACAAAAAGCATGAAAGCGCACAGCAACACGCCGCGCAAAAAAGGCGCCGAGTTTCTCAACATTTACGGGCTGCCCGGCGACGGGCTGGTGGCGGAACTTAAAGTCGGCGCGCAACACCAGCTCTTTGACCGCCAAGGCTTGCAGCACCGCATCGTCACCGGCAAAAAGCGGGCGGTGGACACCTCCGCCGAGGAAACCGCGCTGGCGCAAATCAACGCCCTGTCGCGGCCGCACAGTTTTATTTAGCGCATGCGACGGGGGAACGTCGGCGGCGCGCTTCCGCCTTTGGGTGAAAACGAGATTCATATCTGGTCGGCCGTTGTGGACCGCGGCGATGCGGAACTTGCGCGCCTTGAGAATTTGCTGAGTGCCGCCGAACGTGAACGCGCCGCGCGCCTGCGCATCCCGCGGCACCGCCGCCGCCACACCGCCGCCCGCGGCATGTTGCGGGAATTGCTCGGCGGCTACTGCGGCGTCCCGCCGCAGGCGGTGCGCTTTGGTTTCGGCGAGCGCGGCAAGCCTTTTTCACACGATGCGCCGGAAATTTTTTTCAACGCCAGCGACTCCCGCGAGCATGCGCTGTTTGCATTCTGCAAAAACCGCGAGGTCGGCGTGGACCTGGAGGCGCTGCCGCGCCAGGTCAACCACCCGCGCATCGCCCGCAAAATCTTCACCGCCAGTGAACACCGCGCTTTTTTACAACTCCCGCCGGCGCGGCAGCCTGAATCTTTTCTCACCTGCTGGACGCGCAAGGAAGCCTACGGCAAGGCCTGCGGCTGCGGCATTTACTATCCCATGAACCAGGTCGCGCTTTGTGCAAACGGCGGCGCGGAGCAAACCACCGTCGCCGACCACCGGCAGCCGGCGCGGTCGTGGACGCTGCTGCCGCTGATGTTGAAGGCAAGGGTGACGGCGACGCTGGTGGTTGCGGCAACCGCGGATGACGCGTTGCGGCTCGAATATTATGACTGGCCCGGCCCGGCGGCCACGTGATGAAAGACGTCGGTGAATCCGTTTCGCGTTTGTTGCGCATGGTGGCGCGCCTGCGCGACCCGGAAAACGGTTGTCCGTGGGACGCGGCGCAAAATTTCAACAGCATCGTCCCGCACACGCTGGAGGAAGCCTGCGAAGTCGCCGATGCCATTGAGCGCGGCGACCTGGAACAACTGGCCGATGAGCTCGGTGACCTCCTGTTTCAGGTGGCGCTCTACGCCCAAATCGGCGCCGAGGAAAACCGTTTTGATTTTGTCCAGGTGGTGGACAATCTTTCCGACAAATTAATCCGCCGCCACCCCCATGTCTTCGGCGGCGCCCGCCACGCCTCCGGCGCCGCTTTGTCCACCGCCTGGGAGGAACAGAAAAAGCGCGAGCGCCATGAGCGGGCGCGCCGCAGCCGCCGCCCGGCGGGCATTCTGGACGACATTCCCCTCACCCTGCCGGCGCTGTCGCGCGCGATGAAACTGCAAAAACGCGCGCGCCAATACGGCCATGCCGGCGGCGGCGTGGGAAGCGCGCTGGAATGCGTGCGGGCAAATGCCGATGCCCTGCACAACGCGCAACACGCCGATGCCGAAAAAACCCAAGAGGCGGAGTTGCTCCTCGGCCGGATGCTTTTTCACTGTGCCGCCGCCGCCCGCCACCTTGGCCTGGACGCCGAGCAGGCGTTGCGCGGCGCAAACCGCCGCTTTGCCGAGTCGGTGACGGCGCAGGCGGAGCGTGGGCGCCGCGCCAGCGCAGAGAATTAAAAGCTCAACTGCGCCGGGCGAAATCTATTTCGGCGGTGACCTCCTCCCACAGCGCATGCACCCGCTTGCGCGAAACCGGATGCGCGGTGCGCAACTCCTGGGCAAAAAGGGAAACACGCCACTCCTCTAACATCCAGCGGTAGCGCACAATGAAAGCGCGCTCGGCATCCGACCGCGCGCCGCGCGCAACCTCAAGGTAGCGCCGCCAATAAGGATTGATTTCCGCGGCGCAGCGCCGGTCTTTGTCCCATGAATTTTGCGCGCGCCGGAGGCGCACCGTCACCGCCTGCAGGTAGCGCGGCAAGTGCGCAAGGTTGTCCACCGACGTGCGGCCGGCAAAACCGGCATACACCAAGTGGGCAATCTGCTCCCGCACCTCCTCGCGCAACACTTCGCGCCCGCGAAAATCGCTTTGCTCGAGGACGGCGCGGGTTGCGCGATACTGTTCCAGGGACGCGGCAACGCGCAATGCAAGTTCGGCGCATGCCGGGCCCAGTTTTTCCGCGCCCCTTGCGCGCAGTTCACGGAATGCCTCCGGCGTGCGCGGCAAATCATTTTCGCGCAAGAAAACCTCCCGCAACACCGCCTCGCCCAGGTCGGCAAACAAATCTTCCGCCCGGCCGACGCCGGCGTAAAGCCGGGCGAGTTTTTCGCGCTGCGGGAACTGCCGCCGCAAACGGCGCGCCAGCGCATCCTCAAGCAGAAGCAGCCGCCGCACCGCACCGCGTTGCGCGGCGCAGGCCGCCTGTTCAGTGTCAAACAGGCGCGGTGCCACACGGTCGCCGCGGTCCTCCAGGGCCGGCCAGGCGGTGACTTCGCGCCCGGCGCGCCGCACGCAAACGGTGCGCGGAATCTCCCCGCTGCGCCACGCGGTCATTTCCTGCGCGCCCTCCCACAGGCCGCCCGCTTCGGCGGCAAAACTTCCGGCGGCGGCAGCGCCGAATTGTTTTTGCAACTCCTCCAGGTTTTCGCCGCCGCCGACGGTGTTTCCGGCCTCGTCCACCACCGCAAACTTCATTCGCAGGTGAGGGTCCAATTTTTGTTCGTCAAAATCCCCGGCGCTGACGGTGACGCCGCCCAGCCGCCGCAAAATTTCCGCAAGGCGCGCGCCAAGCGGCGACCCGTCCGTGTCCGTCAGTTGCGCCAAGCATTCCCGCGCGCGGTTCGGCGCCGGCCCGAGTTTGCGGCGCAACTCCTTGGGCAGCGAGCGCAGCAGCGCGGTGACTTTTTCCTCAAGCAATCCCGGCACCAGCGCATCAAAGTCGGCGGCGCGCAATTGATTCAACAGCGGCAGCGGCACCCGGGCGGTGATGCCGTCATCCTCGCGGCCCGGTTCAAAACGGTAGGACAGCGCGATGTCGCCGGCGGCGGTGGCGAGGGCCGCGGGATAATCCCGCGGGCGAAACCGTTCAAACAGCGCGGTGGTGATGTCGGCCAGACTCATGCGCAACTTTTGCCCGGCATCGCGCCAGTCGCGCAGCCCCCGCGCGGTGCACACATCGGCCGGCAGGCGCCGGTCATAAAAATTAAACAGCGCATGATCGCTGACCAGCAGGTCGCGGCGGCGGGCGCGGATTTCCAGTTCGCGCACCTGGTTTATCAATGCGCGGTTGGCGCGGTGAAAATCGCCGCCATCCGGCAACCTGCCCTCCACCAGCGCGCCGCGGATAAAAATTTCCCGCGCCTCGGCCGGGCGCAGCGCACCAAAGTCAACGCGCCGCCGCGCGCGCAGAGTCAGCCCATACAAGGACACGCGCTCACAGCCCATCACTTTGCCGCGGCCGGCGTCCCAATACGGCTCGGAAAGATTGCGCGCCACCAGTTGCGGCGCGAGTTGCTCCACCCACTGCGGCTTCAGCGGCGCCGCCATGCGCGCGTACAGGCGGCGCGTTTCCACCAACTCCACCGCCATCACCCACTTCGGCGGGCGCGCAACCAACGCCGAACCGGGAAACAGCCGCCAGCGCAAACCACGCGGCCCCTCGTATTCGCCGTCCTCCCCGCGCATGCCGATATTCCCGAGCAGCCCGCACAGCAGCGCGCGGTGCAGGGCGCCGGCATCATCGTCACCGCCGCCGGCACCGCCGCCGATTTTCATTTCGCGGACCAACGCGCGCAGTTGGCGGTGCACATCCTGCCACTCGCGCATGCGCCGCCAAGACAGAAAATTTTTCCCGCAAAAAATCCGCGCCTTGCGCTCGGTCATGCCGCGGGTGCGGCGGTGGAAGAACCTCCACAGCATGAGCATGGACAGAAAGTCCGATGCCGGATCGGTGAACTGTTTGTGCGCGGCCAGCGCCGCATCGCGGTGTTCGTCCACCGTGATGCGCGGGTCGTTCACCGACAGTCCCGCCACCACCACCAGCGCCGGCCTCAGACAGCCGAGCCCGGCGGCGGCCAGCACCATGCGCGCGGCGCGCGGGTCCAGCGGCAGTTGCGCCATGCGCCGGCCGGTGGGCGTCAGGTCGCCGTCACCGTCCACGGCCTGCAACTCCTGCAGCAGTTTGTAACCGTCGTTGATTTGTTTTTTGTCCGGCGCATCAAGAAAAGGAAACTCCTCCACCGCGCCGAGGCCGCCGGCCTTGAGTCGCAGAATCACGCCGGCCAGGGAAGTGCGCAGAATTTCCGGGTCGGTGAACTCGGCGCGCGAGGCGAAATCCTCCTCGCCATACAAGCGAAAGCACACGCCGTCGGCAACCCGCCCGCAGCGGCCGGCGCGCTGCCCGGCGGAAGCCCGGGACACGCGCTCCACCGGCAGCCGCTGCAATTTGCGCCCCGGACTGTAGCGGCTGATGCGCGCCTGGCCGCCGTCAACAACGAAACGAACGCCCGGCACGGTGAGGGAGGTTTCGGCGACATTGGTGGCGAGAATGATGCGGCGTTGTTCACCACGGCGAAAAACCTTCTGTTGCGCGGCCAGCGGCAGCCGCGCATACAGCGGCAGCAACTCCGCACCGCACGGCCCGTGGCGGGCAAGGTGGTCGCGCGCCTCGCGAATTTCGCGCTCGCCGGGAAGAAAAACCAGCACATCGCCGGCGCCGCAATCACAGGCCTCGGCGACGACGGCGGCAAGATGATTCAAACCGGAGTCCGGCGCCGGCGGCGGGCGGTAGCGCACCTCCACCGGATACATGCGCCCCGAAACCTCCACCATCGGCGCGCCGTCAAAATGCGCGGCGAAACGGCGCGGGTTGATGGTGGCGGAGGTGATGATTAACCTCAGTTGCGGCCGCGCCGGCAGCAGGCGCTTGAGACAGCCGAGCAGAAAATCAATGTTAAGCGAGCGCTCGTGGGCCTCGTCAATGATGAGCGCGCCGTAGGCGCCGAGTTGCGGGTCCGTTTCCATTTCGCTGAGCAGCACGCCGTCGGTCATCACCTTAATGCGGGTCTTGTCGGAAACCCGCGCCGCAAAACGCACCCGGTATCCGACCATGCCGCCGAGCGGCGAGCCCAGCTCCTCCGCCACCCGCGCCGCCACCGTCCGCGCCGCAATGCGCCGCGGCTGCGTGTGCCCAATCATCCCCGCCGCCCCGCAC
>RKSH01000033.1 GCA_007570945.1 Gammaproteobacteria bacterium
TAAAGTTGCGCGTGAACAAAATAACGCCGCCCACCAGCGGGTGGCGCAAGCGGCGGCGGTCGTCGTCGGTGAGGGCGGCGCCGGCGGTGTCCACCATCAAACAGCCGCGCGTTTTTTTCATTCGCCGCCCTCACCTTCGGCGATAAAAACCGGGCAACCGACTTCCACCAGGTCAAACAATTTAATTACATCGCGGCAACTCATGCCGATGCAGCCATGCGACAGCGGTTTGCCGGGTACATCGTCGGGCGCGCCGTGGATGTAAATGTAGCGCGCCATGGTGTCGACCTGGCCGCCGCGGTTGCGCCCCGGCTCGTCGCCGGACAGCCACAGGATGCGCGCCAGGATCCAGTCGCGCCGCGGATGGCGGCGGCGCAACTCGGCGGTGAAGATTTCGCCGCTGGGGCGGCGCGCGCGGAACACCGTCCCGGGCGGGCAGCCGTCGCCGATGCGCATGCGCACCCGGTGGCGGCCGCGCGGCGTGCAGAAACTTCCGTTCACCTCGCCGGCGCCGTTTTTTGCCGTGGACACCGGCGCGCGCATCACCACCGCGCCGGAGTGGTCGCGCACGGTTAAACTTTGGCCGGCGATGGAAATGTGAATTTCCATTTACAAGCCATGCTCGGCGCGCAACCCGGCCAACAGCGCGGCCGCGCCCTCCTCCAGCAAATCCAGCACCTCGGCAAAATGCCGCGCCGCGCCGCCGAAATACGGGTCGGGGACGTCAACATTGCGCCCGGCATGCGCCATCATTAGACTGAGCTTGGCCGCCGCCCCGGCCGGCGCCAGCGCGCGCAGGTGGGTGAGGTTGGCGCCGTCCATGGCGACGATGTGGTCAAAATCGTGGAAGTCACCCTTGCTGACCATGCGCGAGCGCTGGTCCCTTATGTCGATGCCGCGCCGCGCGGCGGCCCGGGTTGCGCGGCGGTCGGGCGGCTGGCCGGGGCGCGCCATCAGGCCGGCGGAATCAACGCGGAAGTGTTCGGCAAGGCCGGCGGCTTCGGCTTGCCGGCGGAACACGCCTTCGGCGGTGGGCGAGCGGCAGATGTTGCCGAGGCAGACAAAAAGAATGTTCACGGCCCGCATCATTTGGCATCAAAGGCGGTGAACATGCGGCGCGCCCGCTCCAACTGCTCGGGCGTGTCCACGCCGACGCCGCACGGGGTGGACGCCACCGCCATGGCAATGGCGTCGCCGTTGTGCAGCGCGCGCAACTGTTCCAGCTTTTGCGACAACTCTTCCGGCGGCGGCTCGAGCGAGGTGAATACTTTGAGGTACGCAACGCGGTACGCGTACAAACCGAGGTGGCGGTGGTAGCTGCGAAAACCGTCACTCTCCGCCGCCGCGCCGGTTTCAAGGTGGCGGCGCATGGCGGGAGTGGCGCGGCGCGTGAAGTCCAGCGCGCAACCCGGGGATTTCACCTCGGACATCACCACTTTCACCACATGCAAATTGTCCGCATCCGCGGCGTGCAACTTTTCACATGCCGAAGCCATGGCGCTACCGGCATCAGCCAGGCGCGCCGCCACTTGTGCAACCACCGCCGGCGGCATCAGCGGCTCGTCGCCCTGCAGGTTGACCACAATTTCCCCGGCGTCCAGTTGCAGCATGGCCGCGGCCTGGGCGATGCGGTCGGTGCCGCTGGCGTGGTGGGTGCTGGTGAGGCACGCCTCAAAGTTGAAACTTTCCACGGCATCGGCGATGCGGCCGTCGTCGGTGGCCACCACCACCCGCCGCGCCCCGGCGGCGCGCGCCGCCTCCGCCACGCGCACAATCATCGGTTTGCCGGCAAGGTCGGCCAACGGCTTGCCGGGCAAGCGGCGCGATGCATGGCGCGCCGGGATGAGGACGGTGAACGGCGTGCTCATACGTCTTGTCCGCCGTGTCGGACAAGTTGGCGGACGCGTTGCAGAAATTCTTCTTCAAACGCGGCGGTGGTGACGGCGGACACTTTAAGAAACCACCAGTCGCCGCCAATGCCGGCCAGGGCCTCGCACTTGACGGCGTCTTTTTCGGTCATCAGCAATGGCGCGCCGCGCGGCAAATCTTTTGGACGGTAGCGGTGATGGTCGGCAAAGGCGCGGGCGTTGACGATGGCGCCGAGCGATTCCAGTTGACGGAAAAACCGCCGCGGCGCGGCGGTGCCGGCGATGGCGTTGACCGTGGCGCCGGCAAATGCATTCGGCGGCCGGGTTTTTTCCGCGTCCGTGAGGCTGACAAAACATTCCGGCACGATGCGGAACTCGCTGCCAAAAGTGAGGCTGAAGTCCACGGTGCGCAGCCGCGACGGCATCTCGCGCAACGGCCCGGCCGGCAGGCAAAAACCGTTGCCGAACCCGGCCGACACCGCGACTTCCAAATCGCGCGGCAGGCGGTGGTGCTGCAAACCGTCGTCGCTCAGCAACACATCGGGCCGCCCGTCCACCGCCGCCAGCAAGTGGCGGGCGGCGGCCAGGCGCGCCGGGCCGGCCGCCACCGGGCATGCGGCGCGGCGCGCCAACAGCACCGACTCGTCGCCCACTTCGCCCGGGTCGCCGCCGCCGTGCACCATCCGCGGCCACACTGAGGCGCGGCCGCCGTAGCCGCTGCACACAACCGCCGGCCGCAGGCCGGCCTCGCGCAGCAACTCCGCCAGCCGCACGGTGAGCGGCGTCTTGCCGCCGCCGCCGATGCTGATGCCGCCGACCACCACCAACGGAACGCCGAGTGGTTTTTCGCGCCGCGCGCGGCGGATGTGCAGCCGGCGGCGTGCCGCCGTCACCAAGCGGTAGACAATGCTGAGCGGCCACAGCGCGATGCTCAGCACGGTCACGCGCTGCCAGAATTCGGGCGCCATCACAATCACGTTGCACTCTCCGCGCTCTTGGCGGCGCGCGCGCGCGCCTGGTGCAGCGCGGCGTAGGCGCCGTTTTGCGCCAAGAGGGTCTGGTGGCCGCCGCTTTCAATGATGCGGCCGTGGTCCAGCACGATGATGTTGTCGGCGTGCTCCACGGTGCTGAGGCGGTGGGCGATGACGATGGTGGTGCGGTCCTTGGTGAGGTTGTCCATGGCTTCCTGAATTAAACTCTCGGAATGGGTGTCCAAAGACGAAGTCGCCTCATCCAGCACCAAAAGCGGCGCGTTTTTGTACAGCGCGCGGGCGATGGACACGCGCTGGCGCTGGCCGCCGGAAAGTTGCGCGCCGCCCTCGCCGACGTTGGTGGCCAGGCCGGCCGGCAGGCGGTCGGTGAATTCGTCGACGCGGGCGGCGCGCGCCACCTCCTCCAATCGCCGCCGGTCCACCGCGGAGTCGGCAACGCCGTAGGTGATGTTGCCGGCGATGCTGAGGTTGAACAGCACGTTGTCCTGCGACACCAGCGCGATGCGGCGGCGCAACTCGCGCAGGCCAAGGCGGTTGATGTCGGCGCCGTCGATGCAAATCGTGCCGCCGCCGGCCTGGTACAGCCGCAGCAGCATGGCGACGATGGTGGACTTGCCGCTGCCGGTGCGGCCCACTAGGGCCGTGGTTTCACCGGCGCCGACGCTGAAGGTGATGTCATGCAAAACGGCGCCGCGGCCGGGGTAGGCGAAATTGACATGATGGAAAGTGACGGCGCCGCCGGTGGAAGCGGTGGTTGCACCGCCATCGGCGGCGGTTTCGGGGTCGCTTTCGGCGGGCTCGTCCAGCACTGTGAACACGCTTTCGGCGCCGGCGAGTCCGCTTTGCACCGAGGCGTTGACATTGGCCAGCCGGCGCATGGGCGCCATCAGCATGCCGGTGGCGACAATGTAGGAGGTGAAGGAGCCGGCGCTGAAGTCGGCGAAGTGACTGAACCATGTGACTAACATCAACACCGCGGCCACGCCGCAGCCGACCACCAACAGCAGCAGCGACACGCTGATGCTGGAGATGGCGGCGTGCTTCAGCAATAGGCGGGTGTTGCGGCGCGCGGCGGCGGTGAAGCGCCCGGATTCGTAGGCGTGGCCGTCGTAAACTTTCACCAGCCGCTGGCCGTTGAACGCCTCGCGGGAGATTTCGGTAATCACCCCCATGCTGTCCTGAATGGCGCGGCTGACGTTGCGAAAGCGGCGGCCGGCGGCGCGCACCACAAACACCGCCAGCGGCGCAAGCAAAAGAAAAACCGCGGTCAGCGACAGGTTAAGCCACGCCATCCAGCCGAGCAGAAACAAAACCGTCAGCGAGTCCTTAATTAAAATGCGCACCGCCGTGGTGCACGCGCCGGACACCTGCTCCACATGAAAAATCAGTTTCGCCACCAGCGAGCCGGAGGAATGCGCGTCATACCACGCCGCCGGCATGCGCACCATGCGCCCGAACATGCGCACGCGCAAATCCTGAATGGTTTTGCGCGCCACCCAGGCCAGGCCGTAGGTGTCGGCAAATGTGCCGAAGCCGCGCAGCACAAACACGCCGATTAAAAGCAGCGGCATGACGGTGATGAAACCCACGTCGCGGGCGACAAAGCCCCGGTCGGTGATGGGCTTCAGCAACGCCACAAAGGCGGCGTCGGCGGCGGCGACCACCACCATGCCGAAAACCGCCACCGCAAAAACCGCGCGGTACGGCCACACCTGGGACAGCAATCTTTTGTACAGGCGAATGCCGCCGGGTTTTTCTTGCGCGCTCATATGTATTTGCCGGCGCGCAGTTTTGCCTTGAGTTCGGCCATGGTGCCGGCGCCCTTGAGCAGGTTGCAGTGGCTGCACATGAGTTGCAGGTTTGCGTCCACATCGGCGCCGCCCTTGGATTTGGGGGTTCTGTGGTCGAGGTGCATGCGGCGAATTTGGAAATGCCCATCGCAGCCGCGGCAAAAGCCCTCCTGCCTTCCATACAGGATGTGCCTAATGTCTTTGCTTCTTTTTTGCGCGCCGTCGGTGCGGATGGGAAACGTTTGCATGTGGTGGATTTGCAATTTTTCCAGCGAGCGGCGGTCACCGACCATCACCTCTTTTTTCATCCGTTGCATGACCAACTCCATGGCCTTGGGCGATATGTCAATCCCGATCCACCGCCGCCCCTCTATCTCGGCGGCGATGAGGGTGGTGGCGCAGCCGCAAAACGGATCCAGCACGACATCGCCGGCGTTGCTCGCCGCCCGCACCAGATACTGCAGGAGCTTCAGCGGTTTCTGGGTGGGGTAGCCGGTGCGTTCCTTGGCCATGGCATTCAGCGACGGCAGCGCGAAGACATCGTCCGGGGTTTTTCCCTTGGGAATTGCCCGGCCTTTTTGCCCGCCCCTGGTGTACCGCCACTCGGTCATCCCGCTTTCAAACGGAGCCAGCACGTTCTCGCGGTTGAAAGTCCACTCCTCGCCTTTGCCGTACCAGTAAATGGTGTCGTGGGATTTGGCGAACTGTTTTTTTCCGCGCGAGGCGTTTTTGTAATGCCAGATGAATTGGTTAATCAAACGGCCGGCGCCAAAAACAGCGTCCAGCAGCCCCTTAATCTCGCACCCCATGGTGGGGTCGCAGTGCAAACACAGGGAGCCCTCCGGCTTCAGGATTCGGCGCATTTGAATGATGCGCACCGCCATGTAGAGCAAATACGCCTTGCCGTCTTTTCCCCGGATTTCGCCGTAGGCGTGAATCAGGGTTCCGAGTTTCGGATGCTGTTCCGATATTTCCCCCAGCCACTCATCCTTGACCTCGTCCCAGGTCCAGCGGTCCTTGAAATGCGCGCCGGCCGCCTTGCTTCCGATGGGGGCGGAAAAGTTTTTGTTTTTATTAAACGGAGGATCGGCGTAAATTAAATCAACGCTCGCGCTGTTGATGCCCCGCATAATCTCAACGTTGTCGCCGGTGAAAATGGAGCGGTTTGCAATTTGCTGTCTGCCTGTCATCGGTCCAGCCTTTCGCCAAGGCCGCGGCGGCCGCGGTCACACATAGCGGATTTTCAGCACTTCATAAACGCGCAGGCCGCCGGGGGTCTTCACCCTCACCTCCTCGCCCTCCTCGCGGCCGATTAGGCCCTGGGCGATGGGCGAGCCGATGGAGATTTGGCCGAGGCTGAGGTCGGCCTCCAGTTCACCGACAATCTGGTAGGTGACCTCGGTGTCGTTGTCGCTGTCGTACAAATCCACGGTGGCGCCGAACACAATGCGGGCGCCGGCGTTTTTTTGCAGCGCGGCCGGGGCCATCACCTCGGCGCGCGACAAGTGCGACTCCAGCTCCTTGATGCGCCCCTCCAGAAAGCCCTGCTGCTCGCGCGCCGCGGTGTATTCGGCGTTTTCCGACAGGTCGCCGTGGCTGCGCGCCTCGGCGATGGCGGCGATGATGCGCGGGCGCTCCTCTTTTTTCAGGCGCGCCAGTTCGGCGCGCAGTTTTTTCGCGCCGCTCTCGGTGAGCAGCGTCCGTCCGGTTTTGTTCATGGCTTTAAATTCCTGTGCAGGTGTTGCAGTTGGTGAACGCGGATCGCGGCCTGCCGGCGGTGCGCATCGCAACCGGCGCGCGCCCCGGCGAGGGTGGTGAAGTAGGTTATCTTATTATGCAGCGCCTCGCGCCGGATGGCGCTGGAATCTTTCAGGCTGCGCCGCCCGGCGGTGGTGTTGACCACCAGGTTGGCCTCTTTGTTCTTCAGCATGTCCACCACATGCGG
>RKSH01000192.1 GCA_007570945.1 Gammaproteobacteria bacterium
GGAGAGGGTGAGGTTATCGGCGACCGCGCCTTCCACGCCCGCCCGGCGGCGGTGGCCGCGCTTGCCGGGGCATTCATGTCCGGCATGAACGCGGCCGGCATGGCCGCGGTGGCCAAACATTTCCCCGGCCACGGCGGCGTCAGCGGCGACAGCCACAGCGAATGCCCGGTTGACTTGCGCGGTTATGACGAAGTCGCGCAAAACGACCTCGCCCCGTACCGCGCCTTGGTTGCCGCCGGCCTCGGCGGCGTGATGACCGCGCATGTCAGCTTTGCGCGCATTGACGAAGAACTGCCGAGCTATTCGCGATTCTGGCTGCGCCGTGTGCTGCGTGCAGAGTTGGGTTTCCACGGCGCGGTGTTCAGCGACGACCTGGTGATGGCCGGCGCCGCTTGCGGAGGCGCGCCCGGCGAACGGGTGCGGCGCGCATTGAAAGCCGGCTGCGACATGGTACTTGCGTGCAACGATTTTGCCTTCGTCACCGCCATTCTGGACACCGTCACCGCCGTTCCCGAAGTCAACCCGCGGCTGGGCGCGTTGTTCGGCCATGCGCCGGCTGCAACCGTCACCACCAGCCGCGGCCGCCGCACGCTTGCCGAGGCGGCCGCCATTCTGGACCGCGCCTTGGCATAATTCACGGTTGAAACGGTGTATCATGCGCCGCCAAAACCAACTTCCCGCCCCGCGCAATGATTCCCGAACCCGCATTCTCCGTCGGCATTGAGGAAGAATATTTTCTTATCGACCTCGCCACCCGCGACTTGGCCGTCAAACCGCCGGCCGGGCTGTTCAAGGAGTTCAAGAAGCAGTTGGGCAAGCGCGTGACCACCGAGCTGCTGCAGTGCCAGGTGGAGGTGGGCACGCCGGTGTGCAAGACCATAAAACAGGCGCGCGCCGAACTGGCGGCGTTGCGGCGCACGGTGGCCGAGGTGGCGCAAAAGTTTGACCTCGGCATGGTGGCGGTTTCCATCCATCCCTTTGCCGAGCACGACGACCTTTTGGTGACGCGCAAAAAACGTTACCAGGGCCTGCGCGATGACCTGCAGCAGGTGGGCCGGCGGCTGATGATTGTGGGCATGCATGTGCACGCCGGCATTGAGGACGCCGACCTGCGGGTGGACCTGATGGGGCAGGTTTCGTATGTGCTGCCGCACTTTCTCGCGCTCAGCACCTCGTCGCCGTTCTGGCAGGGCGAGGACACCGGCATGAAATCCTACCGCGTCGCGGTGTGGAACGAGCTGCCGCGCACCGGCCTGCCGGAACACTTCGACACTTTCGCCGAATACCGGCGCCATGCGAACATCCTGGTGGACGCCGGCATCATCGAGGACTCGACAAAAATCTGGTGGGACCTGCGCCCCAGCGACCGTTACCCGACGCTGGAGATGCGCATCGCCGACATCTGCACGTTGCTGGATGACGGCATCTGTATCGCCGCGCTGTACATGTGCTGGCTGCGCATGCTGTGGCGGTTGCGCAACGCCAACCAGCGCTGGCGCAGGTACGCCAACTTTCTCATTGAGGAAAACCGCTGGCGCGCCCAGCGCTACGGCCTGGACGGCGGCCTGCTGGACTTCGGCCGCGGCAAGATTGTCCCCTGCGCCGAGTTGCTGGAGGAGATGATTGCCATGACCCACGACGACGCCCACGAACTGGACTGCGTGGAGGAAGCGGAGCACGGCCGCCACATCATCACCGACGGCAGCAGCGCCCACCGCCAAATCGCGGCGTACAAAGAAGCCGTGGCCGCCGGTCATTCGCGCCAGGAGGCGTTGTGCAAGGTGGTGGACTTTCTGCAGGAAGAAACCCTGCGCGGCTGCTGATGGCGCTGAACGAAAGTGACCTGTGCGCCGACCCCATGGCGCAGTTTCGATTGTGGTTTGCCGAGTGGCGAAAGCACGCCGGCGATGCCGAGGGTGAATTTAACGCCGTCACCCTCGCCACCGCCGACGCCAAGGGCAAACCGTCGGCGCGCATCGTGCTGTTGAAAGAAGTGGACGCGGGCGGTTTTGTTTTCTACACCAACTATCAAAGCCGCAAAGGCGCGGAGCTCGCCGCCAACCCCAACGCCGCCTTAACTTTCTGGTGGCCGGCGATGGAACGCCAGGTGCGCGCCGAGGGCGTGGTGGCAAAAGTCGCCGCCGCGCAGTCCGATGCCTACTTCCACTCGCGCCCAAGAAAAAGCCAACTCGGCGCCGCCGCATCACAGCAGAGCGAAACCCTCACCCACTACGCCGCCCTTACTGATGAAATCGCCCGGCTGGACAAAAACCACCCGCAAAAAATCCCCCGCCCGCAACACTGGGGCGGCTACCGCCTCACGCCGAAGCGCATGGAATTCTGGCAGTCGCGGGCTAATCGGTTGCATGACCGGGTTTGCTATTGCCGGGTTGGCGGTGAGGGCGGCGAGTGGAGTAGGGGGCGGCTGTGGCCCTGAAATGGTATCCGGGGTGTTGAAGTCTGACCGGTTGAATGGCTGGGCGGCCGGGCGAACAGCCGCCGCTTTCCCCAAGGATTCCCCGGCTTCGGTCGTCTTATAAAAAAGACTCCATGAAAGACGATTCATCGGCGCTCATCCGGGCCGCGCAGAACGGGGACAAGGCGGCGTTTGAGGCGCTGTTGCGCGCGCACTACACCTGCATGTATAAAATGGCGTATCGATGGTGCGGAAACCGTGAGATGGCGCAGGATGTCGTTCAGGACGCTTGCATCAAGGTGGCGCGCCATCTGGCCGACTTTCGTTTTCAGGCGTCTTTCACCAGTTATCTATACCGCATCGTCATCAACGCCGCCAAAGACCATTGCAAACGCGAGGCGCGTTTCCAGCCGTTGCCCGGGCCTGTGCGTGAGCCGGCCGCACCGCCGCCCGATGAGCAATCGCATGCGCGCCAATTGTTGGGCCGCGTGCAAGCCCTTCCCGAGCGCGAAAAAACCGCGCTGTTGCTGGTGTTCGGCGAAGGGCTGACGCACAAGCAGGCGGCGTTTGCGATGAACTGCCGGGAAGGCACAGTGTCGGCATATATCCATCAGGCGCGCAAACGGTTGGCGGCCATCGCCGGCGGTGAAAGCGGATGCGGAGGCCAAAAACATGGATGACGCCCGACTGAAACGCCTGTTAGGCGGGACGGTGCCGCCGCCGAATGCGCGCGCGCGCGAAGACGCGATTGGCGGCGCGGTGGCCGAGTTTGCGCGGGTGCAGCAGGAGCAATCGAAAAAATCACAAGGATTTCGCCTTCCCGGTCGTCTTACGAATTACTTCAACAGAATAATTCGGAGGCGAACCATGAACAAGCGAATTGCAATCGGCGGGTTGGGCCTGGCGGCCGCGGCGGCGCTGGCGGTGGTCGGGGTGCAGAATTTCCTCGTCCAACATCCGCTGCCGACGTCTTCTTACTCCGTTGCTCCGACGGCGGATATCAACCACAACAGACAGCCGAGCGCGTCGGTTCCGGCGCAAGAGTCGGGCAAATTGTTGCATCCGAGCGCATCGGTTGCGGCGGATGAGCCGAGCGCATCCCCGCCGCGCGAATGGCGCGACCAGTTCCAGCACACCGCGCAAAACCCGGTGCGGGTGACGCGCAGCGAGCCGGTGTCCACTTTCTCCGTGGATGTGGACACCGCGTCTTATTCCTTCGTGCGCCGGGCGATTAACCAAGGCGCCCTGCCGCCGAAGGACGCGGTGCGCGTCGAAGAGATGCTCAACTACTTCGACTACGCCTATCCGCTGCCGGAAAACCCCGCGCAACCGTTCCGCCCCACGGTGAACGTGCTGCCCGCACCGTGGAATCCGTCCAACTTCCTGCTTCACATCGGCATCAAGGGCTACGACATCATGCCGAGCGAGGCGCCGGCCGCCAACCTGGTGTTCCTCATCGATGTGTCCGGCTCCATGGGCCAACCCGACAAACTGCCGCTGGTGAAGAACTCGCTCAAACTTTTGCTGGAGAGTCTGAAGCCGGACGACAGCGTGGGCATCGTGGTCTACGCCGGCGCGGCCGGGGCGGTGCTCGAGCCGACTCCGGCGCGCAATAAATTCAAAATCCTGCGCGCGCTGCAACGCCTCGAGGCCGGCGGCTCGACCGCCGGCGCCGAAGGCATCCAACTGGCGTATCAAATGGCCGAGTCGCGCTTTGATAAAGACGCCGTCAACCGCATCATCATAGCCACCGACGGCGACTTCAATGTCGGCATGACCAGCCTCGAAGAACTCAAGGGCTTGATTGAACGCAAGCGGCGCAGCGGCGTGTTCCTGTCGGTGCTCGGCTTCGGGCGCGGCAACCTGAACGACCGCCTGATGCAGCAACTGGCGCAAAACGGCAACGGCGTGGCGGCCTACATCGACACCCTGAACGAAGCGCGCAAAGTGCTGGTGCAGGAGGCGTCCTCGTCGCTGTTCCCCATCGCCTCGGATGTCAAGATTCAAGTGGAGTTCAACCCCGCGCGCGTGGCCGAATACCGTCTCATCGGCTACGAGACGCGCGCATTGCGGCGCGAGGATTTCAACAACGACGCCGTGGACGCCGGCGACATCGGCGCCGGCCACAGTGTGACCGCATTGTATGAAATCACCCCGCCCGGCGGCGCACGCCTGGTTGAAGAGCGCCGCTACCAAAGCCATGAACAAACGCCCGCGCCGGCCGGCGAGTTTGCGGACGAATATGCGTTCCTCAAAATCCGCTACAAACGCCCCGGCGAGGACGCATCCAACCTGCTCACCGCCCCCATCACCACCGAGCACGCCGTGCATTGGGGCGCCGACGCCACCGCGTACTACACCTTGCTTGCGACCGTCGGCTGGGCCGAGGCCAGATGGGCCGCGGCCGTGGCCGGCTTCGCGCAGTTGCTGAAAGGCGGCCGATACACCGGCAACTTCAACTACGACGATGTCATCCACCTGGCCGAACAACACAAAGGCCGCGACCCGTTCGGCTACCGCGCCGAGTTCATTCAACTCGTGCGGCTGGCCAAATCGGCGGCGGCCATTGAAGCGGCCGCCCCGTCCCCGGAAATTTTGCCGCAGCCGTCCGCGCCGGAGTAACCCGGCGGCGAAAGGGAGGGTTTTGTCGCTGGCGATGGCGGGATTAGCGGGGTTTGCAAACCGTTTGGCTAAAATGCAACTGCTTTTATGAACAGGCTCAAACACATGTGAGACGTTCTTAGCCAAAAAAGGTCGGGCAGCCTCACGGTTTTTCCCATCACAGAAAACCGAGGGCTGCCCGATGCAGATTGAGCGTCCGCGGGTCAAATCATGCTGGGCGCCTACCAACACCACGACTGCCACCACCGCCCGCACGGCGGCAAAAAACAAAACTTCCAAACCCCAATGGCGTATTATCAGCAACTCAAAGAGGCCGCCTGATTGTCTCAAATGGATTGAACCCGTACAGTTTTTCGACCGCAAACCGGAGATCATGATGAAAATCCGAATCATCTCGTTGCTGCTGCTGCTGGCACTGGGCAGCGCGCACGCGCAACTGTCGGCGACCGCGCAGGCGCTTTTGCTGGACAAAAAGATCATCAGCGCCATCGAGTCCGGCGACCACGCCGCCGCCGCCGGTTTGTTTGCGCAACGCAAGGAAGTGGATGTTGCGGTGCCGTCGGCGGTGCAAATGGAAATGGCCAAAGTGTATTACGCGCTCGGCGACTATCTGGCCGCGCATGCGCGCCTCACCGACTATCTGAATGCCGCCGCACCCGACTCGCCGGACTACGAGGCCGCGCAGAATATGTATATTGAACTGGAAGCCAAGCCGGAATATCTCGCATATCTCGCGCAAAAAGAAAGGGCAAGGGTAGCGGCAAGGGTAGCAGCAGAACAAGAACGTCTGCGGCCCGGGCGGAAATTTCGCGACTGTGATGTGTGCCCGAAAATGGTGGTGGTGGAGGCGGGCTCGTTCATGATGGGTTCGCCATCATCGGAGGAGGGTAGAGATGACGCTGAGGGCCCGGTGCATCGGGTGACCATTGCCCGGCCGTTTGCGGTGGGTGTTCATGAGGTGACCTTTGCCGAATGGGATGCATGCGTGGCGGATGGCGGGTGCGGCGGCTACAGTCCGAGTGACCAGGGCTGGGGCCGCGGCCGGCGCCCGGTCAGTAATGTCAGTTGGAATGATGTTCAGTCTTATCTGGGCTGGTTGTCGGCGAAGACGGGAGAGCGTTACCGTCTGTTGAGCGAGTCGGAATGGGAGTATGCGGCGCGGGCGGGGACGACAACGCCGTTCCATACCGGTTCGACGATATCAACGGGGCAGGCGAACTATGAGGGAAATTATACTTACGGTTCCGGCGCCCGAGGGAAGAGTTGGAGAAAGACGTTGTCAGTGGGTGAGTTTCCGGCGAATAAATTTGGCTTGCGTGATGTGCATGGCAATGTGCGGGAGTGGGTGCAGGACTGCTGGAATGAGGATTACCAGGGGGCGCCGAATTGCAGTCGGCGCGTGTTGCGCGGCGGTTCCTGGCGCGACCATCCGAAGCATCTGCGCTCCGCCTACCGCTACGGGGACTCCCCCCGGAACCGCGACAGACATGTCGGCTTCCGCGTTGCCCGGACGTTCGGCCGCGATGCATAATGCCAACTACGGCTTGTT
>RKSH01000039.1 GCA_007570945.1 Gammaproteobacteria bacterium
CCACAGCCGCTGGGCACCGGCCACGCGCTGATGCAGGCGCTGCCGGCGGTGGCGGCGGCGGCCACGGTTTGCGTGATGCCGGCCGACGCGCCGTTGGTGAGGCCGGCCACCATTCGCCGTTTGTGCGACGCCGCGGCCGATGGCATCGCCGTCCTCACCGCCCACAACCCCGACCCCGGCGGCTACGGCCGCATCCTGCGCGATGCCGCCGGCCAAGTCACCGCCATCCGGGAGGCGCGCGACGCCGACGCCGGCGAGCGCGCCATCACCGAGGTCAACACCGGTTTTATCGCCGCCGCCGCCGCGCTTGTGGCAGAACTGCTGCCGCGCATCAACCGCGACAACGCCCAGGGCGAGTTCTACCTCACCGACCTCGTCGCGGCCGCCGTCGAGGCCGGCCGCGCCATCGCCGACTGCGCATGCCACCCGGAGGAAGCCGCCGGCGCCAACACCGTCGCCGAACTGGCCGCGCTGGAACGCAAATACCAACGTCGCACCGCCGGCGACTTAATGCGCGCCGGCGTCACCGTCATGGATCCGGCGCGCATGGACGTGCGCGGTGAACTCAGCGCCGGCGCCGGCTGCACCATCGACGTGAACGTGGTCACCGAGGGCCGCGTGCAGTTAGGCGACAATGTGCACCTCGGCCCCGGCGTCGTGCTGCGCGAGTCCACGGTGGGCGACGGCAGCCGCATCCTGGCGCACAGCGTGGTGGACGGCGCCGCCATCGGCGCCGGCGTCACCATCGGCCCCTTTGCGCGCATCCGCCCCGGCACGACCATTTTCGACTCTGCAACCATCGGCAATTTTGTGGAGGTTAAAAACAGCGCCATCGGCCCCGGCGCCAAGGCCTCGCATCTCAGTTACCTCGGCGACAGCGAGGTGGGCGAAGGCGCCAACATCGGCGCCGGCGTGGTCACCTGCAACTACGACGGCGCCGCCAAGCACCGCACCGCCATCGGCGCCGGCGCCTTCATCGGCAGCGGCGCCATGTTAGTGGCGCCCGTCACCGTCGGCGGCGGCGCCACCATCGGCGCCGGCGCCACCGTCACCAAAGACGCGCCGCCCGGCAAATTGACGCTGACCGAGAAGAGGCAGCGCACCGTGGACGGCTGGCGGCGGCCGGCCCGGGGGCGCTGAGATGTGCGGCATTATCGGCGCGGTGCTGTGCGAGGGCGGGGCCGGCGCGCTGGTGGACACCCTCGGCGAGGGGCTGCGGCGGCTGGAATACCGCGGCTACGACTCGGCCGGCATGGCGCTGGTGGGCGGCGACAAGACAATCCGCCGCGCGCGGCGCCCCGGGCGGGTGCGCGAGTTGGAACAAGACCTCGGCGCGCTGCGCGAGGGTGACGCCCGCACCGGCATCGCCCACACCCGCTGGGCCACCCACGGCGCGCCCAGCGAGGCCAACGCCCACCCCCACATCTGCAACGGCGCGGTGGCCGTGGTGTGCAACGGCATCGTGGAAAACCACGAAGAGTTGCGCCGCGCGCAAACCGAGGCCGGCTTTCGCTTCACCTCGCAAACCGACACCGAGGTGGTGGCGCACGAAATCTGCGCGCAGGTGCAGGACGGCCGCGATTTGCTCGGCGCGGTGCAGGCGGCGGCGGCCAAACTTAAAGGCGCCTACGCCATTGGCGCGGTCGCGGCCGGCGAGCCCGGCCGCCTGGTCGGCGCGCGGCGCGGCAGCCCGTTGATTGTGGGCATCGCCGATGGCGGCGCGCTGATTGTGTCCGACGTTCCGGCGCTGTTGCATGTCACCCGCGACTATCTGGTTTTGGAGGAGGGCGACGTGGTGGACATTGTGGACGGCGCGTTCACCGTTTACGACGCCGCCGGCAGCGAGGTGCAGCGCGAGCTCAGGAAAAGCGGCGGCGACTCCGGCGCGGTGGAGCTCGGCAACTACCGCCACTACATGGAAAAGGAAATCTTCGAACAGGGCCGCGCCGTGGCCGACACCCTGGAGGGCCGCCTCAGCGGCGGCCACATTTTGGAGGAGATGTTCGGCGCCGGCAGCGGCGCGCTTTTCGACCGGGTTAAATTCGTCAAATGCATCGCCTGCGGCACGAGTTTTTACGCGGCCATGGTGGCGCGCCACTGGTTTGAGTCCTGCGGCGTGCCGTGCGACGTGGAAATCGCCAGCGAATTCCGCTACCGCCGCCACACCGTGCCGGATGGCGCCTTAGTGGTGGCGGTGTCACAGTCCGGCGAGACCATCGACACCCTGGAGGCGTTGCGCCACGCGCGCCGCATCGGCTACCGCGACGCCCTTTGCATCTGCAATGTGGCCGAGAGTTCGCTGGTGCGCGAGTCCGATTTCGTCCTCCTCACCCACGCCGGCCGGGAGATCGGCGTCGCCTCCACCAAGGCCTTCACCACCCAGTTGACCGCGCTGCTGCTGCTGGTCATTGCCCTCGGCCGCCGCGCCGCATTGGCCGCCGCCGCCGAGTCCGAACTGGTGGCCGAGTTGCGCGCGCTGCCCACTGCGGTGGCGCGGGCGCTGGAATTGAACGCCGCGGTCGCCGCGGTGGCCCGGCGCTTCGCCGACAAACGCCACGCGCTTTACCTCGGCCGCGGCGCCCATTACCCGGTGGCGCTGGAGGGCGCGCTGAAGTTGAAGGAAATTTCCTACATCCACGCCGAGGCCTACCCGGCCGGCGAGTTAAAGCACGGTCCGCTGGCGCTGGTGGACAACGACATGCCGGTGGTGGCGGTGGCGCCGAACAACGAACTGCTGGTTAAAATTAAATCCAACATTCAGGAGGTGCGCGCGCGCGGCGGACAACTGCTGGTGTTCACCGCCGAAGGCGCCGGCATTAGAGGCGGCGACGGCGTCACGGTGGTGGAGGTGCCGTCGGTGGGCGACGCGGTCTCGCCCATCGTGTTCACCGTCCCGCTGCAACTCCTCGCCTACCATGTGGCGACCATCAAAGGCACCGACATTGACAAGCCGAGGAATTTGGCCAAGGCGGTGACGGTGGAGTGAGTCCGCCGGGCGCTACCGGCCGCGCATGAGACGGTGGTAGCGGCCCACCCACTGCAGAACCCGCTGCGGCGTGTGGGCGCGCTTCCAGACGCCGGCGGTGAACATGGCGCTTTCCGCCAACGTGGGATAGGGGTGGATGGTGTCCAGAATTTTGCCGAGGCCGTAACCGTGCTTCATGGCGCTGACAAAGGCCATGATTAAATCGCCGGCATGCTCGCCGACAATGGTGGCGCCGAGGATGCGGTCCTTGCCGGGGACGGTGAGGACCTTGACAAAGCCGTGGGCGCGCTCATCGGTGATGGCGCGGTCCAACTCGGCAAGTTCGTAGCGCGCCACCTCATGGGCAACCCCCTGCCGCTTGGCCTCCTGCTCGTTCAGGCCCACGCGCGCCACCTCCGGGTCGGTGAAGGTCGCCCAGGGCATGGTGACGCCGGCGGCGCGGAACCTCCACCAGCCGCCGAACAGCGCATTGACCGCGGCGAAGCGCGCCTGGTAGGCGGCGCTGTGGGTGAACTGCCAGGGCCAGGCCACATCGCCGCAGGCGTAAATGTTGGGATAGCGGGTTTGCATGCAGTCGTCCACTTCCACCGTGCCGGTGCGGGTCAGCGGCATGTTCAACTCTTCCAAACCGAAGCCTTTGGTGTTGGCGCGGCGGCCGAGGGCGAGCAACACCTGGTCGTATTCAACGGCCACGGTTTTGCCGTCATGCTCGCACCGCAATTCCCGGCGGCCGTCTTTGGCGCGGAACTCCACCGCCTTGTGGTTGGCCAAAACGCGCACGCCCTCATCCGTCATTTTTTGCTGCACCACCGTTGACGCATCCTCGTCCTCAATCGCCATCAGGCGCGGCATCATTTCCACCTGCGTGACCTCGCTGCCGAAGCGCGCAAAAGCCTGCGCCATCTCACAGCCCGCCGGGCCGCCGCCCAGCACCAGCAGTTTGCGCGGCAACTCGTTGATTTCCCACAGCGTGTCAAAGGTGTGGCAGCCGCTTTGTTCCACGCCGGGAATGGGCGGCACCAGCGGGCCGGCGCCGGTGGCGATGATGATGGCGCGGGTGGAAATGGTTTGCCCGTTCACCTCCACCTCCCACGGCGACTTGATGGCGGCCTCGCCGGCGATGCACTGCACGCCGAGTCCGGTGTACCGTTCCACCGAATCGTGCGGCTCAATCTGCGCAATCACCCGCCGCACCCGCGCCATGATGTCGGCAAAGTCAAAGTCGACGCTGGCGCTTTTCAAGCCCAACTCCCGCACCTTGCGCGCCTCGGCGAGAAACTTGGCCGAGCGCAACAGCGCCTTGGACGGCACGCAGCCGCTGTTCAGGCAATCGCCGCCCATGGGACCGCGCTCAATTAAAGTGACGCGCGCCTTCAAGGCGGCGGCGATGTAGGAGGCCACCAGCCCGGCCGAGCCGGCGCCGATGACCACCAGGTTGGCGTCAAACCGGCGCGGTTTGCGGTGGCCGCGGTACACCCGCCGCGCCCTCACCGCCTCCAGAATCTTTTTCGCCGCCAGCGGAAAGACGCCGAGCAGCGCAAACGACAGCAGCACCGGCCACGACACAATGCCGCCGAGGGAATGGATTTGCGCCAGTTGCGCCCCGGCGTTCACAAAAACCACGGTGCCGGGAAGCATGCCCAGCAGGCTGACGGTGAAAAACACCGGGGCGCGGATTTTGGTCAGCGCCATCACCAGGTTGATGACAAAAAACGGAAACACCGGCACCAGGCGCAGGGTGAACAAATAAAACGCGCCGTCCTTTTCCACGCCGCGGTTGATGGCCTGCAGTTTTGCGCCGAACCGCCGCTCCACGCTTTCGCGCAGCACAAAGCGCGCCGCCAAAAACGCGCCCAAGGCGCCCACCGATGCGGCCGCCGCCACCAGCGCCGAGCCAATCACCAGCCCGAACAGCGCGCCGCCGCCGAGGCTCAGCACCAGCGCGCCGGGCAGCGACAGCGAGGTGACGGCGACATATGCCGCA
This sequence comes from Gammaproteobacteria bacterium, assembly GCA_007570945.1. Taxonomy (GTDB): domain Bacteria; phylum Pseudomonadota; class Gammaproteobacteria; order Arenicellales; family Spongiicolonaceae; genus Spongiicolonus. Next base: position 4,971 of record RKSH01000039.1, read on the forward strand.
AAATACAACCCCAGGGCGGCCGCCAAATGCCGCTCTTTCCACGCGCGAAAATCGGCGAGGTTGGATTGGAAATATTCCAAATCCAAATAGCGGTTTAAATCAAAAATAAAAAACGTCGCCGCCAACAGCAGAACGGCGGCGAGGACCAAAAGGCGGGCAAGTTTCATGGGCAAATCCCGGTTGCGGCGTTGCGCCAATTATACTCCGCCGCGCCGCTCGGCGGTGAAGGCGCGCAAGGTTGCGCGCAAACCATCGGCGTCGTGGTCGGCAACCACCCGCGCGCGGCCGATTTCTTCCAGCAGCACCAGGCGCATTTTTCCGCCGCGCGATTTTTTGTCCATGGGCATAAAGCGCAGAAATTTTTCCACCGTCATCGCCGCCGGCGGTGAGGCCGGCAGGCCGGCTTCACCAATGATTCTCTCGATGCGCGCCACCGCACCGTCGCCCAGCCAGCCCATGCGCCGCGACAAATCGGCCGCCATCAGCAGGCCCACCGCCACCGCCTCGCCGTGCAGCAACGCGCGGTAGTCAAGCGCGGCCTCCATGGCGTGGGCGAAAGTGTGGCCCAAGTTAAGCAGCGCGCGGCCGCCGGCGGCGGTGTTTTCTTTCTCGTCCGCCGCCACCACCGCCGCCTTGTGCCGGCAGGATTGCCCAATGGCGCGGGCCAGCGCATCGGAGTCGCGGCGCAAAAGTTTTTCCATGTTTTCCTCAAGCCAGGCAAAAAACCCGGCGTCGCGAATCAAACCGTATTTAATCACCTCGGCCAGCCCGGCGCGCAACTCGCGCTGGTCCAGACTGTGCAAGGTGTCGCTGTCGGCAATCACGCACTTCGGCTGGTAAAAGGCGCCGATTAAATTTTTGCCGGCCGCATGATTCACCCCGGTCTTGCCGCCCACCGCCGCGTCCACCTGGGCCAGCAACGTCGTCGGAATCTGCACCAGCCCGGCGCCGCGCTGGTAGCAGGCCGCGGCAAAGCCGGCCACATCGCCCACCACGCCGCCGCCGAGGGCAATCACCGTGGCGTCGCGGCCGCAGCGGTTTTCCGCCAGCGCATTGATGATGCGCGCCATGCTGTCCAGGGTTTTGTGCCGCTCGCCATCGGGCAGGTTCACCATGTGCACCCGGCAATCGCCCAGCAGCCCGCGCACCCTGTCGGCAAACAGCGGCGCCACCGTCTCGTTGGACACCAGCATCGCCACACCGCCCTCCACAAACGGCCGCAACACCCGCGCATCGCCCAGCAGCCCGGCGCCGATAAAAACCGGGTAGGCGCAACTTTCCACGGCCGGTTCTATGTGGATTGTTTGCACGGTTTTTTCGCCATCATCAATGCAATCTCCTGCGCCGCCGCTTGCGCGCCGCTCCCGCCCGGCGTCACCACCAGGTGCGCCAGTTCACGGTACAGCGGCGCGCGCTTTTGCAGCAGTTGCTCTATTTTTTCCCCGCGCTTTTGCGCCTCGGTGTTGTCCAGCAGCGGCCGCCCGGTGTTGCGCGCCGCGCGCTGTTTTAGAATCTCCGGCGGCGTCTCCAGATACACCACAAAACCCGTGCCGCGCATCACCGCCCGGTTCTCCGCCGCCAAAACCACCCCGCCCCCGGTCGCCACCACCCC
>RKSH01000118.1 GCA_007570945.1 Gammaproteobacteria bacterium
ACAGCGCATCCGCGCGCAATACGAAACGCAGGGGCATCCCTACTACGCCAGCGCGCGGCTGTGGGACGACGGCGTCATCGACCCGGCGCAAACGCGCACTGTCCTCGGCCTCGCCCTCGGCGCGGCGCAAAACGCGCCGGCCCGGCAAACCCGGTTCGGCGTGTTCCGCATGTGAATCCGCATGAGCGCGCTGGTTTCCACCGCCGGCGGCATCGCCACCGTCACCCTCAACCGTCCCCGGCGGCACAACGCTTTTGACGATGCGCTTATCCGCGAGTTGCGCGGCGTGCTGGCCGAACTGGCCGGCGATGCGGCGGTGCGGGTGTTGACGCTGGCCGGCGCCGGCAAAAGTTTTTGCGCCGGCGCCGATTTGCAGTGGATGAAACGCGCCGCCGATTATGACGAACAGCAAAACATCGCCGACGCCGAGGCGCTCGCCGGTTTGCTGGATGCGCTTTTTTGTTTTCCCAAGCCAACCGTGGCCTGCGTCAACGGCGCCGCCATCGGCGGCGGCGCCGGGCTGGTCAGTTGCTGCGACATCGCCATCGCCTCCGCCGGCGCAAAATTCGGCTTTTCCGAAGTCCGCCTCGGCTTGGTTCCGGCCGCCATCAGCCCGCATGTGGTGCGCGCCATCGGCGTACGCGCGGCGGGAAAATATTTTCTCAGCGGCGGGAGCTTTGACGCCGCCGAGGCCTTGCGCATCGGATTGGTGCATCAAGTGACGACCGCGGAAAATTTGCGCGGTGCGGTGCAAACGCAATGCGAGCAACTGCTGCACGGCGGCCCGCAGGCGCAGCGCGAATGTAAAAAATTGCTGCGCCGGGTGGCCGGTGCAGAGTCCGGCGACGAGCTCAACGCCGCCACCGCGCGGCTTATCGCCCGCCTTCGCGCCGGCACTGAGGGGCGCGCGGGCATCGCCGCTTTTCTCGCCAAGCGCAAACCGCCGTGGGCGCCGGGCAAAAAATGAAACCGCCGTTCCACAAAATCCTCATCGCCAACCGCGGCGAAATCGCCTGCCGCGTGATTCGCACCTGCCGGCGGCTGGGCGTGAAAACCGCGGCGGTTTTCTCGAACGCCGACCGCAACGCGCGCCATGTCCGCCTGGCCGGCGAGGCGCACCGCATCGGCGGCGCCGCGCCGGCCGACAGTTATCTCAATATCGGGCACGTGATTGGCGCGGCGCGGGCGGCGCGCTGTGATGCGGTTCATCCGGGTTACGGTTTTCTGTCTGAGAACGCCGATTTCGCCCGCGCCTGCGCCGGGGAAAAGATTGTTTTCATCGGTCCGCCGGCCGAAGCCATCGCCGCCATGGGCGACAAAAGCGCCGCCGCCGCCGTTGCCGAGCGGGCCGGCGCCGCCGCGCTTCCCGGCCACCGCGGCGCGGCGCAGGACGACGCAACTTTGCGCGCCGCCGCGAAACAACTGGGCTTTCCCCTTTTAATCAAAAGCTGCGCCGGCGGCGGCGGACGCGGGATGAAAATTGTGCGGGAGGAAAAAAACCTCACCGCCGCCCTGGCCTCGGCGCGGCGCGAGGCACAGAACGCTTTCGGCGACCGGCGCGTGCTGCTGGAAAAATTTATCGCCCAACCGCGCCATGTGGAGGTGCAGATTTTTGCCGACCGCCACGGCGGTTGTGTTTCTTTGTTTGAGCGCGACTGCTCGGTGCAGCGGCGGTTCCAGAAAATCATTGAGGAGGCGCCGTGCCCGGTTTTGCATGAACAAACGCGCGCCGCCATGGGTGCGGCGGCGGTGCGCATTGCGCGGGCGGCGAATTATTGCGGCGCCGGAACGGTGGAATTTCTGGTGGACGGCGATGCCTTTTATTTCATGGAGATGAACACGCGCCTGCAGGTGGAACATGCGCTGACCGAAATGGTGACCGGCTGCGACCTGGTGGAATGGCAGTTGCGAATCGCCGCCGGTGAACCGCTGCCGCCGGGTGCGGCGCGGTTGCGCATGGAAGGATGTGCGGTGGAGGCGCGGGTTTATGCCGAGGATCCGAGTCGTGATTTTGCGCCCGCGCCGGGCGTGGTGACGGCGGCGCGCTGGCCGGCGGAATCCAAAAAGCTGCGCGTGGACAGCGGCGTGGACAGCGGCGACACGGTGAGCGAACACTACGATTCGCTGCTGGCAAAAATCATTGCCCGCGGTGAAACCCGCGCCGCCGCCGTGGACACTTTGGCGCGCGCGTTGGTGCAAACCGCGGTCACCGGCGTGCGCACCAATGTGGAATTTCTGCACCGCGTTTTGCGCTCGCCGCAGTTCGCGGCCGGCTCCGTTGACGCCAACTTCATCGCGCGCAGCGGCGACACTTTCACCGCGGTGGACGAAGTGCGGGCCGCACGGGCGCGGGTGATGGCGGCGGTGTTTCTCGCCCTGCCCGATGCGGCGGCGGCCTCGCCAGCCTCGGCGTGGACCAGATGCCCGGGCTGGCGGTTAAACCAGGCGGCGGTGCAATGCTTCGGTTTGCGCGGTGACGACGGCACGCGGTTCACCGTTACGGTGCACGGTGATGGGTTGCGCATGCGGGTGGTGACGGCGGACGGTGAATCCGACGTGGAAAACGCCGGACGCGACGGTGAAACGGTGCGCGCGGTGGTGGACGGCGCGCCGGCCGCCGCGCGGGTGCTGCGCCATGGCGGGGTGGTGGACGTGTTCACCGACGGCCACCGTCAAACCGTGCAATTAGCGGACGCCGCTACTGAGACGGCGGACGAAACAGCCACCGGCGGCGGGCTGTTTGCGCCCATGCCCGGGCGGGTTGTGCGGGTGATGGTTAAAGTCGGCGACCTGGTGGACCAGGGTGACGCGCTGCTGGTGTTGGAGGCGATGAAGATGGAGCACACCATCCGCTCGCCGCGCCGGGGCGCCGTCGCCAGACTGCATTGCAAAGCAGGCGACAGCGTCAGCGAGGGCGCCGAACTTGCCGCGGTTGAGGCGGAGGCGGCGCCGTGAACATTCCCCGGCGCGTGAACATTGTCGAGGTGGGCCCGCGCGATGGTTTGCAGAATGAAAAAACCGTCCTCACCCCGGTGCAACGCGCCGACCTGGCCATGCGACTCGCCGGCTGCGGCTTGCGGCGCATTGAGGCCGGCAGTTTTGTCGCCGAAAAAATGGTGCCGCAGATGGCCGGCGGCGGCGAGGTGTTTGCGCGGCTTAAAAACAACGGCGCCGCGCGTTTCAGCGCGCTGGTGCCGAACATGCGCGGACTGGAGGACGCGCTGCGCGCGGGGGTCGGGGAGGTCGCCGTGTTCGCCGCCGCCTCGGAAACTTTTTCGCAAAAAAACATCAACTGCTCCATCGCCGAAAGCGTTCAACGCTTCGCCCAGGTGGCGCGCGCCGCGCATGCCAACGGCGTCGCGGTGCGCGGTTATGTTTCCTGCATCGCCGGCTGCCCTTACGAAGGCGGGGTTAAAACCGCCGCGGTCGCCGACTTAACCGCCCGCTTGGTCGATATCGGCTGCGGCGAGGTTTCCCTGGGCGACACCATCGGCGTCGGAACGGTGCCGGTGGTGCAGAAAGTGGTGGCTGCCGCGGCCAAAATGGTGGACGCGAGTCAACTGGCGGTGCACTTCCACGACACCCATGGCCAGGCGCTGGTCAACATCCGCGCCGCACTGGAGGCCGGGGTGGCCACGGTGGACAGCGCGGTGGCCGGACTCGGCGGCTGCCCGTTTGCGCCGGGCGCGGCCGGCAATGCGGCCACCGAGGATGTGGTATACATGTTGCGCGGCATGGACGTTGCAACCGGCGTTGACCTCCAGCCGCTGGTGGACACGGCGTGGCATGTGTCGCGCCTGTTGAAGCGCGCGCCAGCCTCGCGCACCGCGCGCGCCATGGCCGCCCTCACCCATGCCGGCACAGCAGCAACCTGAAACCATGCGGCAAAGAAAACGCGGCGCGGCGCGGCCCGACCTGGCGCGCAAAAAACTCGACGCCTACCGCCGGATGATGGGCGAGGTGCCGTCGCCGTGCATCGGCGTGTGCCGCTTCGGTGACGACGGTGAAACCTGCATCGGCTGCCACCGCCGCGACGACGAAATTTCCGGCTGGTTCCACTACGACGACAACGAGCGCCGCGCCGTCCTAAAGCGCGCCGAGCGCCGCCGCATGAACAGCGGCGCCGCCTGATGGGCGCGGATGCCGCGGCAGAATGCGCCGCGCTGGCGGCGGTGGGCGGGGCTCTTTCACGGATGGGCGTGGACGACTGCGCGCCCGCCGCAACCTAAGCACCCGACAGCTTTCAACCGGAGGTTTTTGCATGTCATTTCGCAGCGACTACACCTACACCCGCACCTACCGCGGCCGGGTCAAGGGCCTGGTGCTGGACTGGAGCGGCACCACCGCTGATGCATATGTGATTGCGCCGGCCGTGGTGTTCGTGGAAGTGTTCAAAAAACACGGCGTCCCCATCAGCATGGAGGAGGCGCGCGGCCCCATGGGCCTGCGCAAGGATTTGCACATCAAAGCGCTCACCGAGATGCCGCAGATACGCGCGCGCTGGAAGGAAAAACACGGCGCCGAGCCGGGCGCGGCGGAGGTGGAGAAAATGTTCGCCGACTTTGTGCCCATGCAGTTGGACTGCCTGCGCGACTACACCACGCTGCTGCCGGGGGTCGCTGAGGTGACGCAAAAATTGCAGGGTGAGGGAATTAAAATCGGCAGTTCCACCGGCTTTGTCCGCTCCATGGTGGACATTCTGGAGGCGGATGCAAAAAAGCAGGGCTACGCCCCGGACGCCTCGGTGGCCGGCGACGAAGTGGTGAACGGCGCCCGCCCCAAACCGTTCATGGTGTTCCGCAACATGGATTTAATGGACGTGCACCCGGTGCAGGCGGTGGTGAAGGTGGACGATACCGTGTCCGGCGTCGGCGAGGCGCTGGAGGCCGGCTGCTGGGGCGTGGGCGTGGCGCGCTACAGCAACTACATGAACATCAACTCGCCGGCCGAGGCCGGGCAATTGCCGGCCGCGGAAATGCAGCGCCGCCTCAACGCCACCCGCGAAACGTTGCGCCGCGCCGGGGCGCACTACGTGGTGGACGACTTGAATGACCTGCCGCAGGTGCTCGACGACATCAACCGGCGGCTGGCGCGCGGCGAGAAGCCGTAGGGGTCAGCCCAGGCCGCGCGCCAGGTCGGCGCAGATGTCGTCCACATCCTCCAGCCCGGCGCACACCCGGAGCAGGTTTTCGCCGACGCCCATCTCCTTGCGCTCGGCGTCGCTCAGACGGCCGTGGGTGGTGGTGGCCGGGTGGGTGATGGTGGTTTTGGCGTCGCCCAGGTTGCCGGTGATGGACAGCATGCGGGTGGCGTCGATGACTTTCCACGCCTCGGCGCGTCCGCCGTGCACTTCAAACGACAGCACGCCGCCGAAATCTTTCTGTTGACGTGCGGCCAGTTCGTGCTGCGGGTGGGAGGCCAGCCCGGGGTAATGCACCGCGCGCACCGCCGGATGCGATTCCAGCCACTTTGCAACCGCCAGCGCCGCCGCACTGTGGGCGCGCATTCTCAGGCTGAGTGTTTCCAGGCCGTTCAGGAACACCCACGCGCTCAGCGGACTCATGCACGGACCGGCGGTGCGCAGAATGTTAAACAGCGCGGCGTAACGTTCGGCATCGTCCACCACCACCGCGCCGCCCACGCAACGGCCCTGGCCGTCGATGAATTTGGTCGCCGTATGCACCACCACGTCGGCGCCAAGAGTCAGCGGTCTTTGCAGCGCCGGCGTGCACAGGCAATTGTCAACCACCAGCAGCGCGCCGCACTCGCCGGCCAGCGCGGCCAGCGCGGCGATGTCGCCAATCTCGCCCAGGGGGTTGGACGGCGTCTCAAGAAAAAACAGCCGCGTGTTTTTGCGCGCCGCCGCGCGCCATGCATCGACGGCGCCGAGCGCAACATATGTGGTGTCGATGCCGAAGCGCGACAGCACGCGGGTGAACAGCGACACCGTGGAGCCGAACAGGTTGCGCGCCGCGACAATGTGGTCCCCGGCCTTGGCAAATGCCAGAACCGTGCACAAAATCGCCGACATCCCGGAAGCGGTGCCGATGGCGGAGGCGGCGCCGTCCACCCCGTCCTCCATGGCCGCCAGACGCCGCTCAAACACGCGTACCGTCGGGTTGGTGAAGCGTGAGTAGACATTGCCGGCCTCCTTGTCGGTAAACCGGTCGGCGGCCTGGCGCGCGTTGTCAAAAACAAAACTGGAGGTGAAGAAAACCGGGTCGTTGTGCTCACCCTCGGCGGTGCGCACCTGGCCGTGGCGCACCGCCACTGAGTCAAACCCGCGGTAGGGGAGTCTTTCGTTGTTTTTTTTGTCTGCTGTGCCCATGGCGCAAAAAAGGCGCAAAAAAGCCCGCCCGCGGCTTGCGCCGCTAAAGCAGGTTTTTGCGCCTTTCTTTAGCGGTACTTATTCCGCGCCCGCAAGCGTTCAAATCAGCGCGTAGGAGTGAGGATAACGCCGTGGGTTTGTGTTTGTCAACCTCCGTGGCGGGGCCGGTTCGCCCGCCCTGTCAGCGGCCGCCTCGAGACGTGCCTCACCAACCCCCGAAGTGGTTCCCCAAAAAACC
>RKSH01000075.1 GCA_007570945.1 Gammaproteobacteria bacterium
GGCGGTGGCGCTGTCGCGGGCCGATGCGTGCCGGCGGCTGGACATGCTGTTGCAGGGCGGGGCGACGATGAGCGCGGCGCTGCGGAGGTTGCGCGCGGCCGGCGGCTGCGGGGCGAATTCTGACAACACGCTGCGGCGCTGGTACGAGTTGTGGCGGCGGGGCGGGCCGAATGCCCTGGCCGACGGGCGCGGCGGCCGGGCGCGGCAGGCGTACGGCTGGGAGGCGCGGGCGGTGGAGGAGTGGAACGAGCCGCAGCGGCCGTCGATAGCCGATGTGGCCTGGCGGCTGCGGCAGGAGGGGTTTGCATCCGCGACCTATGGGCGGGTTCGCCGCTATCTAAAATCGCTGCCGGAAACCGTGGGGGGGGAGAACACGGCGCAGCGTGCGGGGGCGCATCATTACCGGCAGAATTTCAAGCCGTACGTGGTGCGCGACGAAAGCGGCATCGACATCGGACTAATTTACGAAGGCGACGGCCATACCGTCGACGTGTACGTGCAGCATCCGAATTCCGGCCATCACTACCGGCCGGAATTGACGGTGTGGTTGGATGTGCGCTCGCATTTTTGCGCGGGTTTTTATCTGTGCGAGGCGGAGTCGGCGGTGGGAACGCTGTATTCGCTGTCGCGCGCTTTGCTGGCCCATGACCATGTGCCGGCTGCGTTGCATGTTGACCCGGGCAGCGGCTTCCGAAACTCCCTTATGAGCGATGAGGGCACCGGCTGGCTGAAGCGGCTGGGGGTGGAGGTGATGTTCACACTGCCGGGCAACGCCAAGGGCAAGGGCCTGGTGGAGGGGTGGTTTCGGACTTTTGAGAATCGCTGCGGCAAGCGGTTTCGGACCTACTGCGGCGATTGCCGCACCGACGACGAGTTGAAGTACATCCGCCGAGGCATTCGGCGCGGGGAGTTGCGCATGCCGACGCTCCGCGAATACGCGGCGGCGGTGGGGGAGTACATCAACGCTTACAACGAGTCTCCACAACGAAGGTTGGGCGCGGCGCCGGCGCGGCTGTGGGAGCAGCTGAAGAAATCGCCGGTGCATGTGCCGGCGGCAGTTTTGCTGCGGCCGGCGGAAAAAAGAATTGTGCAGCGCGCGGTCATCACGATGTTCGGCCGGCGGTATCACGCGCCGGCTTTGCACATGGTTAACGGGCGCGAGGTTGAGGTTGAGTACGACCTCACTGACGATTCCAGGGTTTGGGCGAACCTGAACGGCAGGCGCGTGTGCGAGGCGCGGCTGACGGACGCGCGGCCGTGGCTGCCGAAGTCGCGGGTGGAGGATTTGCGAGCCAAGCGGCTGGCCGGGCAGGAGAAGCGGCTCGGCCGGCGGTTGGACGAGGTGCGCGCGAAGCAAAAAAAACCGCTGGACGGCCAGGCGGTGGCGGTGGAGGCGCTGCCGGCGCCGGAGCCGGCCGCGGAAATTGACCCCTTTGATTGTCTTCCCGGCGCCGACGGCGAGTAGCCGCCGGCGTCTTTCATCAGCCCAACCGGAGAAAAAAAATCATGAACAAAAAACCGAAACATTATTCAGCGGCCGACATCGCCATGTGCCGGCGAATTTCCGCCTGGCTTGACAAGCCGGGGCGCAGCCGGGCCGCGCTGGCGCGGGCGGCGGGAATCTCAAGCGGCACGGTGTCGCTCGTGCTAAGCGGCGAATACGTGTCGCCGCCGACGGCGCATCTGGAGGCGATGTTTGGCGCGATTGAGCGGCAGACAGCGCGCCGGCGGGAATCCTCCGACATTCCGTTCACCGTCACCTCGGTTTCCAAGGCGATGTTCAGCGTGATTCGGCGCGCGCACCTGGACCGGGATTTTGGCCTGTTCGCCGGGCGCGTGGGCATCGGCAAATCCATGGCGCTGCGCGAGTACCAAAACCAAAACCGCCGGGCGGCGGTGTTGTTGGAGGCGTTCCCCGGCGCCGGCGCGGCGGTGGTGATGCGCCTGCTTGCGCAGCGCATCGGCGCGCCGGCGCGGCGGCGGACGATTGCGGACATCACCGCCGTGGTGGTGGAGACGCTGCGCGGCAGCGACACGATAATTTTGATTGATGAGGCGGAGACGCTCACCGACCACGCGCTGCTGCACCTGCGGCGGATTTCCGACGCGGCCGGGGTGGGGGTGGTGCTGGTGGGAACGCCAGCGTTGATGGGGTTGGTGTACGACCCGGACGGAAAATTTGGGCAAATCACTTCCCGCATCGGCTTCTGGCCGCCCATCTGCCAAAGCATTTCGGCGGACGACGCGCGCGCGCTGGCGGCGGCCTACGGCGCCGATGTGGGCGAGGGCGCGATGGCGGCGCTGGCCGAGGCATGCCAGGGCTCGGCGCGCGCGCTGCGCAACCTGTTGCGCAACGCGGGGCGGCACTGCCAAAAACACGGCGCGGCGCTGACCGCGGACATCGTCTCCAGCATCGACAAACAAACCATGGGCGGCCGGCGGCTGGCGGCCTAAGCCCGTTTAAACGGCTTTTGAGGGGCCAAAAAAATGACAAACAAAGAAATGCGACACCTCGCGGATTTGTGCCGCGCCTACGCGGACGCGCGCGACTCGCTGGAGGAGGTGACGGAGGAAATTCGTGATCTGCGGCGGCAGGCGGTGCGCGCCAAGATAAAAACGCTGAAAAATTGCGTGGCGAAAGTCAGCGCGATGCGTGAGCGGTTGCGCGCGGCGGTGGAGGCCGCGCCGCATCTTTTCGAATCGCCGCGCACCCGGGCCATCGACGGCATCAAAATCGGCTTTCGCAAGATGCCGGGGCGAGTGGAGGGTGACGAGGCTGCGGCGGTGGCGCGCATTCGGAAGCATTTTCCGGAGCAGGCGGCCGCGCTGATTCGCACACGCGACAGCATCAACCGGGTTGCGCTCAAAAACCTGGACGGGAAGCAGCTGGCGAAAATCGGCCTGGTCATCGCCGAGGTGGACGACGAGGTGGTGGTGGCGGCGGCCAGCAGCGACCTGGACAGGCTGGTGGATGCGCTGCTGGCCGAGGACGGCGAGGAGGGGTGAGTTGTGTCGGCAAAGAAAATTCTCTCCTTGACCAAAACCCTGCGGGTCGGCTCGACGTCGTACGCCGAGCACATGACCCGCGGCGATGAGCGCGGCGGGGTGACCGTGCGGGTGCCGCGGTTTACAACAACAGTGACGCTCTATGCGGCGAACGTTTCCGCCGGAAAATTTCGCAAAATTGGAGCGAACATGGATCGCGGGCAGCTGGATGAATTAATTCACGCGCTGTGCGCGGCGCGTGATTTTTTGGAGTTGCGGAAATGACGGCCGGCGCTCTCACCGCGGCGGCGGCGCGGCGCCTTGAGGATGACGGGGTGAGAATTCCGTGCAATGCATTCTCCGCCATCGCCCGCGACGACGCGGCCGCGCACACCCTCGCCACCGGTTTGTTTTTAACCTGGGACCCGGGCGCGGCGAGCGCGCGGCTTGAGGTTTTCAGCGTGGACGGGCGGCGGCGGCGGCACAAAACGACGCTGACGCTTGGTCAGCAGGCGTTGGACATGCTCGTTGATGGGGCGGTGGCCGTCACCGGGGAGATGGACCGTCTTTTTGATGCCGACTGCCGCCGGCCGCACCCCGCGTTTGAGGGGTATTCGCGGCGATGAGAGCGATTTTTCACCGCATCCCGCAGGTTTCCGTCGCGCCGGCCCGCAAGGGCAGGCGGCGGGCGGCGGCGGCGAAACACCTCAACGTGCATTCCGGCGCCGGCTCGACAACCGTCCGGGTTTCCATCGGCGAGGAGGAAAAAACGCGGGGGGCGGCCATCACCATCGACCGCGGCGAATTCATCGCGGCCATCAGAAAAACCCTGGCGGATGTGGGGGGGGAATAATGACGCGGCGCGCCGACCTTGCCAAAATCCACATCGCCCGAAAAGACTTGGGCCTGGACGACGACGACTACCGCGCGCTGCTGCGGCGGGTGACCGGGATGCATTCTGCTGGCAGCCTTGAGGAGGATGAGCGCGGGCGGGTGCTGGCGGAATTAGCAAAACTCGGCTGGCGGCCGGCGAAAGCGGCGGCGGGCTCGGCGCCGCATGGCGCGCCGGCTCAACGGCGGAAGATTGCCGCGCTGCTGGCGGCGGCCGGGCGGCCGGTGGAATACGGCGCGGCGCTGGCGAAAAAAATGTACCGCAAGCGGCTGGAATTTTGTTCGGCTGGGGAATTGCGGGGGGTGATTGCCGCGCTGGAAAAAGACCGGCAGCGGCGAGGGGGGGGAGTGAATGAACAAAATGGAGTTAATTAATTTAATTGGCATGGAGGACGCCCTGCTACTCACTCGCGCGCTTGGCGGCCGGCGGGTGTGGATCGGATCGTCCGATGCCAGGGAAAATTTTGTTTTGGAAACAGTCGGTTCGGAAACCTACAAAATTCTCCAGGAGGAATTTTCCGGGGAAAGCATCGAACTGCCGACCTTAAATTCGGTGAGGGCGGTGGCTCGGGGCCTGCTGGCCGAGGCTTTGTTGAAAAAGGGGTTGTCTATTCGCCAGGTGGCGGCGGAAACGAAGTTAAGTCGGCGGGGTGTCGGTAGAATTAAGCAAAACATGCAACGGCGCGAGTGATTTTTTGTTTCTCAGCGCGCGCCAAGCCGCTAAGCCGGCAGGGCTTTTGGCAACTGAATTAAACGCCACGGCCGCCGGCGCACGCCATTAGCCAAGCCGCCGCCTCAAAACAATAAAACAGTATTTTTCCTGATAGTTTTTGGGTAATTAAAGAGGGGTTTTTCGTCAATAATTGGGTCAAAAATTCCCAACTTAAACGATAATTCGAATAATTACCTTTCGCTGCCAAACGGCTTGAACGCTTGACTTTCACGGAATTCTTCCTTTCCAAACCTAAACGGCATAATGCAGTTTCGCGACGGGCGCACCGCTGATGGCCTGGGCGCCGCCGGGGTGGTGACGGTGCCGCCGGGCGCGCCGGGGGCGGAGTTTTCGGTTGTGCCGCATCAGGATGGGCGCAAGGAGGATGCGGAGACCATTGTGGTGACGATACGCATGCCGGCGGCGGGCGCGGGCGGCGGCGAGGCGTCCCTGGGGATGCCGACGATGGCGACGGCGGTGGTGGCGGCGAATGAGGCGACGTTGCGGGATGAGGGGATTTTGGCCGAGCAGATGACGGCGGTGGCGGCGGTGCTGGGGCGGGCGGCGGCGCTGGTGACGACATCGGTGATTCGGCAGCGGCTGTTGCAGAGCAGGAATGACCGCGCGGCGCTGTCGGTGGCGGGCCGGGATGTGGGGGCGGTGCCCGAGAGCGCCAAGGCCGAGGCCGCGGGTCCGTGGGCGCTCAACCCGGCGACGCGGGCGGTGGTGGCGGGTCAAAGGATGCATGGCGCCGGGGTGGAATCCGCCGATTGGCTGGAAAGCTCGTTTGCGCTGCCGCTGCTGGAGCGGCCGTCGTGGCATGCCGGCCGCGCGGCGCTGTGGGGCGCCGGGGCGACCGCGGCGGATGACGGGAGGATGGCATTGTCGCGGGGCGCGCTGTCATATGATGCCGATGCGACGGCGTTCCATCTGGGCGTCGATTGGGAGCGGGTCGACGGCAAGGTGGCGGGGTTTTCCATTGCCCGCACCCGCGGCAAGGCGCGCGCGTCGCAGACCATCGGCGGGATTGACATCAAGAACATCACCGAGAGCAGCCTCACCGGCGTGCATCCGTACGTAATGCGGCGGCTGGGCGAGAGGGCGCACGGCTGGCTGGCGCTGGGCTACGGCAGCGGCGAGGCGGAGGTGAGCGAGACGCAGTTCGCCACGTCCACCCGCCGCGCGCGCAGCGACCTGACCCTCACCATGGCCGCTTTCGGCGCGGCCTGGCAGCGGCCGGCGGACAACATCTGCGCCCCCTGGCCGGGGGCGCTGCCGGCGCCGCGCGCCTACGATTTTGCCGTGCGCGTGGACGGGGTGATGACGCGCAGCGCCCTGGAGCGCGCCGCCTTTGACGACGGCAGTGTTCTGCCGGCGGCGGTGGCGGACACCATGCGGCTGGGCGTGGAGACGGAAATCGGCCGCGCCTGGGAGTGCGAGGTCCACGCCTTGCGGGTGTTCGTCACCGCCGGCGTGCGCAATGATTCTCGCGATGCCCGCAAAACCACCGGCCCGGCGGCCGACCTCGGCGGCGGAATTCACTGGCGCCGGGGCGCCATCTTTGCGCTGCGCCTCCAGGGCAGCAGGCAGGCCCTCGGCAACGGCGGCGAGAGCTCCTGGAATGCGGAAATGCAGTGGATCGGCCGCGGCGAGGAATTCAGGCTCACCCCCTTCGCGCAACTGGCATCCGGCGTCGAAAGCCCCGCCTGGCAGGGCGGCGTCCGCCTCAGCGCGCGCCGCCTGAGCATGCAACTCGGCCTCGGCCTGGACGACGCCGGCGCCGACTACTCGCAACTGCTGCAGGGGGAAATCCGCTTTTAGGCGGAATCGTCCCCGCCGCCATCACCGCCGGTTTCGGGCAACTCCCGCGGCGCCCTTATTTTTGCCACGGTGACGGCGGTTCCCCTGGTCTGGAC